>NZ_CP007203.1:3628928-3630317 GCF_000340565.2 Nodularia spumigena CCY9414 | reverse complement strand
ATTGGGCGTAAAGGGTCCGCAGGTGGCTATGTAAGTCTGCTGTTAAAGAACCTAGCTTAACTAGGTAAAAGCAGTGGAAACTACAAGGCACGACAGGGGATTAGGGGNNGATCNGTGAGCGTGAATGCGTAGATATCAGGAAGAACACCAGTGGCGAAGGCGCTCTACTAGGCCGCAACTGACACTGAGGGACGAAAGCTAGGGGAGCGAATGGGATTAGATACCCCAGTAGTCCTAGCCGTAAACGATGGATACTAGGCGTGGCTCGTATCGACCCGAGCCGTGCCGGAGCTAACGCGTTAAGTATCCCGCCTGGGGAGTACGCACGCAAGTGTGAAACTCAAAGGAATTGACGGGGGCCCGCACAAGCGGTGGAGTATGTGGTTTAATTCGATGCAACGCGAAGAACCTTACCAAGACTTGACATGTCGCGAATCTCTCTGAAAGGAGAGAGTGCCTTCGGGAGCGCGAACACAGGTGGTGCATGGCTGTCGTCAGCTCGTGTCGTGAGATGTTGGGTTAAGTCCCGCAACGAGCGCAACCCTCGTTTTTAGTTGCCAGCATTAAGTTGGGCACTCTAGAGAGACTGCCGGTGACAAACCGGAGGAAGGTGGGGATGACGTCAAGTCAGCATGCCCCTTACGTCTTGGGCTACACACGTACTACAATGCTACGGACAAAGGGCAGCTACACAGCAATGTGATGCAAATCTCACAAAACCGTAGCTCAGTTCAGATCGCAGGCTGCAACTCGCCTGCGTGAAGTCGGAATCGCTAGTAATTGCAGGTCAGCATACTGCAGTGAATTCGTTCCCGGGCCTTGTACACACCGCCCGTCACACCATGGAAGCTGGTCACGCCCGAAGTCGTTACCCCAACTGTTCGCAGAGGGGGATGCCGAAGGCAGGACTGGTGACTGGGGTGAAGTCGTAACAAGGTAGCCGTACCGGAAGGTGTGGCTGGATCACCTCCTTTTAGGGAGACCGAATCCACTCAAACATCGAAAGCAAATCGCAATTAGATACTGAGTTGGTCATTCCTAGGTCGGTCGCGAATATTTGTTGAAGCTCTCAAACTATAGATTTGGTTCGGATAATGGGCTATTAGCTCAGGTGGTTAGAGCGCACCCCTGATAAGGGTGAGGTCCCTGGTTCGAGTCCAGGATGGCCCACCTGAAATCAGTTAACAGTCAACAGTCAACAGTAGTCAGTAAAAAGCTGATAACTGGTAACTGATACCTGATAACTGACTGATGGGGGTTTAGCTCAGTTGGTAGAGCGCCTGCTTTGCAAGCAGGATGTCAGCGGTTCGAGTCCGCTAATCTCCACCTTGTGTAAAAATCGCAAAAAAATCATATCGTTGATTGTCAGATCAGACAAAAAATAGATAT
>NZ_CP007203.1:3627841-3628868 GCF_000340565.2 Nodularia spumigena CCY9414 | reverse complement strand
CCGAACCGACTGATGTTGAAAAATCAGCGGATGAGCTGTGGTTAGGGGTGAAATGCCAATCGAACCAGGAGCTAGCTGGTTCTCCCCGAAATGTGTTTAGGCGCAGCGGTAATGATTAAATCTGGGGGGTAAAGCACTGTTTCGGTGCGGGCTGGGAGACCGGTACCAAATCGAGACAAACTCAGAATACCCAGAGAACACATTGCCAGTGAGACAGTGGGGGATAAGCTTCATTGTCAAGAGGGAAACAGCCCAGACCACCAGCTAAGGTCCCCAAATCATCACTAAGTGATAAAGGAGGTGGGATTGCATAGACAACTAGGAGGTTTGCCTAGAAGCAGCCAACCTTAAAAGAGTGCGTAATAGCTCACTAGTCAAGCGATCCTGCGCCGAAAATGAACGGGGCTAAGTGATGTACCGAAGCTGTGGGATTAATCTAGTATTAATCGGTAGGGGAGCGTTCCGTAATAGGTAGAAGCAGTAGCGGCGAGCAGCTGTGGACGAAACGGAAGTGAGAATGTCGGCTTGAGTAGCGCAAACATTGGTGAGAATCCAATGCCCCGAAACCCTAAGGGTTCCTCCGCCAGGTTCGTCCACGGAGGGTTAGTCGGGTCCTAAGGCGAGGTCGAAGGGCGTAGTCGATGGACACAGGGTGAATAATCCCTGACTACTATGTGGGAGCATTGCGAGGGACGCATGAAAGATAGCCATACCCTGATTGGTTTGGGAGGAGTTTACGAACTCCGCGTGGTGAAGGATAGTGTCAAGAAAAGCTCGTAATGTGATGAAAACATAGTACCCGTACCCGAAACCGACACAGGTAGGGAGGTTGAGAATACCAAGGGGCGCGAGATAACTCTCTCTAAGGAACTCGGCAAAATGGCCCCGTAACTTCGGGAGAAGGGGTGCCCACCTCAGACGTGGGTCGCAGTGAAGAGATCCAGGCGACTGTTTACCAAAAACACAGGTCTCCGCCAACTCGAAAGAGGACGTATGGGGGCTGACGCCTGCCCAGTGCCGGAAGGTT
>NZ_CP007203.1:3622835-3627781 GCF_000340565.2 Nodularia spumigena CCY9414 | reverse complement strand
CCGAGAGGTGAAAGGCTTGCTGCCTGAAGATGAGCTCGCGTCTGATTAGCTAGTAGGTGTGGTAAAAGCGCACCTAGGCGACGATCAGTAGCTGGTCTGAGAGGATGATCAGCCACACTGGGACTGAGACACGGCCCAGACTCCTACGGGAGGCAGCAGTGGGGAATTTTCCGCAATGGGCGAAAGCCTGACGGAGCAATACCGCGTGAGGGAGGAAGGCTCTTGGGTTGTAAACCTCTTTTCTCAGGGAAGAAAAAAATGACGGTACCTGAGGAATAAGCATCGGCTAACTCCGTGCCAGCAGCCGCGGTAATACGGAGGATGCAAGCGTTATCCGGAATGATTGGGCGTAAAGGGTCCGCAGGTGGCTATGTAAGTCTGCTGTTAAAGAACCTAGCTTAACTAGGTAAAAGCAGTGGAAACTACAAGGCTAGAGTGCGTTCGGGGTAGAGGGAATTCCTGGTGTAGCGGTGAAATGCGTAGATATCAGGAAGAACACCAGTGGCGAAGGCGCTCTACTAGGCCGCAACTGACACTGAGGGACGAAAGCTAGGGGAGCGAATGGGATTAGATACCCCAGTAGTCCTAGCCGTAAACGATGGATACTAGGCGTGGCTCGTATCGACCCGAGCCGTGCCGGAGCTAACGCGTTAAGTATCCCGCCTGGGGAGTACGCACGCAAGTGTGAAACTCAAAGGAATTGACGGGGGCCCGCACAAGCGGTGGAGTATGTGGTTTAATTCGATGCAACGCGAAGAACCTTACCAAGACTTGACATGTCGCGAATCTCTCTGAAAGGAGAGAGTGCCTTCGGGAGCGCGAACACAGGTGGTGCATGGCTGTCGTCAGCTCGTGTCGTGAGATGTTGGGTTAAGTCCCGCAACGAGCGCAACCCTCGTTTTTAGTTGCCAGCATTAAGTTGGGCACTCTAGAGAGACTGCCGGTGACAAACCGGAGGAAGGTGGGGATGACGTCAAGTCAGCATGCCCCTTACGTCTTGGGCTACACACGTACTACAATGCTACGGACAAAGGGCAGCTACACAGCAATGTGATGCAAATCTCACAAAACCGTAGCTCAGTTCAGATCGCAGGCTGCAACTCGCCTGCGTGAAGTCGGAATCGCTAGTAATTGCAGGTCAGCATACTGCAGTGAATTCGTTCCCGGGCCTTGTACACACCGCCCGTCACACCATGGAAGCTGGTCACGCCCGAAGTCGTTACCCCAACTGTTCGCAGAGGGGGATGCCGAAGGCAGGACTGGTGACTGGGGTGAAGTCGTAACAAGGTAGCCGTACCGGAAGGTGTGGCTGGATCACCTCCTTTTAGGGAGACCGAATCCACTCAAACATCGAAAGCAAATCGCAATTAGATACTGAGTTGGTCATTCCTAGGTCGGTCGAGAATTGGTGAAAGCTTTCAAAGTATTTTTGGTTCAGTTCATTTATAAACATCTTAATCTCTAATTGGAATAAAAATTCAGCAATTGATTGCTTCATACAATCGAACTGCTGGGTGATAATCCAGCCAGAACCTTGAAAACTGCATAGTAACGCGAAAAAAAAGCAGGCAGACGGATTAGAGTCCTGATTGCTTCTTGACTGAGTGCTGAGTGAAATCAGTGCCTAGAAGGAAGTAAACAGAACGAAAAAAAGTTTGCAGAAACACCAATGTAAATGTGGTCAAGCTAATAAGGGCTTACGGTGGATACCTAGGCACACAGAGGCGAAGAAGGACGTGGTTACCGACGATATACTCCGGGGAGTTGGAAGCAAACATTGAGCCGGAGGTTTCCGAATGGGGCAACCCTAAATACTACCTGTTGAATATATAGACAGGAAAGAGCCAACCCAGCGAACTGAAACATCTTAGTAGCTGGAGGAAGAGAAATCAAAAGAGATTCCCTGAGTAGTGGTGAGCGAAAGGGGAAAAGCCTAAACCAAAGGATTTATCCTTTGGGGTAGTGGGACAGCGATATCGAATCTGGCGGTTAGACGAAGCAGCTAAATACTGCACCAAAGAAGGTGAAAGTCCTGTAGTCGAAAACTCAAGGATAGTAGCTGAATCCCGAGTAGCATGGGGCACGAGGAATCCCATGTGAATCAGCGAGGACCATCTCGTAAGGCTAAATACTACTGTGTGACCGATAGTGAACCAGTACCGCGAGGGAAAGGTGAAAAGAACCCCGGAAGGGGAGTGAAATAGAACATGAAACCGTAAGCTTACAAGCAGTGGGAGGACGATTGAACGTCTGACCGCGTGCCTGTTGAAGAATGAGCCGGCGACTTATAGGCACTGGTAGGTTAAGGCGAGAATGCCGGAGCCAAAGGGAAACCGAGTCTGAAAAGGGCGCTCAATCAGTGTTTATAGACCCGAACCCTGGTGATCTAACCATGGCCAGGATGAAGCTTGGGTAACACCAAGTGGAGGTCCGAACCGACTGATGTTGAAAAATCAGCGGATGAGCTGTGGTTAGGGGTGAAATGCCAATCGAACCAGGAGCTAGCTGGTTCTCCCCGAAATGTGTTTAGGCGCAGCGGTAATGATTAAATCTGGGGGGTAAAGCACTGTTTCGGTGCGGGCTGGGAGACCGGTACCAAATCGAGACAAACTCAGAATACCCAGAGAACACATTGCCAGTGAGACAGTGGGGGATAAGCTTCATTGTCAAGAGGGAAACAGCCCAGACCACCAGCTAAGGTCCCCAAATCATCACTAAGTGATAAAGGAGGTGGGATTGCATAGACAACTAGGAGGTTTGCCTAGAAGCAGCCAACCTTAAAAGAGTGCGTAATAGCTCACTAGTCAAGCGATCCTGCGCCGAAAATGAACGGGGCTAAGTGATGTACCGAAGCTGTGGGATTAATCTAGTATTAATCGGTAGGGGAGCGTTCCGTATTAGGTAGAAGCAGTAGCGGCGAGCAGCTGTGGACGAAACGGAAGTGAGAATGTCGGCTTGAGTAGCGCAAACATTGGTGAGAATCCAATGCCCCGAAACCCTAAGGGTTCCTCCGCCAGGTTCGTCCACGGAGGGTTAGTCGGGTCCTAAGGCGAGGTCGAAGGGCGTAGTCGATGGACACAGGGTGAATAATCCCTGACTACTATGTGGGAGCATTGCGAGGGACGCATGAAAGATAGCCATACCCTGATTGGTTTGGGAGGAGTTTACGAACTCCGCGTGGTGAAGGATAGTGTCAAGAAAAGCTCGTAATGTGATGAAAACATAGTACCCGTACCCGAAACCGACACAGGTAGGGAGGTTGAGAATACCAAGGGGCGCGAGATAACTCTCTCTAAGGAACTCGGCAAAATGGCCCCGTAACTTCGGGAGAAGGGGTGCCCACCTCAGACGTGGGTCGCAGTGAAGAGATCCAGGCGACTGTTTACCAAAAACACAGGTCTCCGCCAACTCGAAAGAGGACGTATGGGGGCTGACGCCTGCCCAGTGCCGGAAGGTTAAGGAAGTTGGTCAGGGGTTCGCCTTGAAGCTGACGACCGAAGCCCCGGTGAACGGCGGCCGTAACTATAACGGTCCTAAGGTAGCGAAATTCCTTGTCGGGTAAGTTCCGACCCGCACGAAAGGCGTAACGATCTGGATGGTGTCTCAGAGAGAGACTCGGCGAAATAGGAATGTCTGTGAAGATACGGACTGCCTGCACCTGGACAGAAAGACCCTATGAAGCTTTACTGTAGCCTGGAATTGTGTTCGGGCTTCGCTTGCGCAGGATAGGTGGGAAGCGAAGAAGTATCCCTTGTGGGGGATATGGAGCTAACGGTGAGATACCACTCTGGCGAAGCTAGAATTCTAACCCATGACCGTAAGCCGGTCAGGGAACAGTTTCAGGTGGGCAGTTTGACTGGGGCGGTCGCCTCCTAAAAAGTAACGGAGGCGCGCAAAGGTTCTCTCAGCACGCTTGGAAACCGTGCGGCGAGTGTAAAGGCAAAAGAGAGCTTGACTGCGAGAGATACAACTCAAGCAGGGACGAAAGTCGGCCTTAGTGATCCGACGGCACAGCATGGAATGGCCGTCGCTCAACGGATAAAAGTTACTCTAGGGATAACAGGCTGATCTCCCCCAAGAGTCCACATCGACGGGGAGGTTTGGCACCTCGATGTCGGCTCATCGCAACCTGGGGCGGAAGTACGTCCCAAGGGTTGGGCTGTTCGCCCATTAAAGCGGTACGTGAGCTGGGTTCAGAACGTCGTGAGACAGTTCGGTCCATATCCGGTGCAGGCGCAAGAGCATTGAGAGGAGCCTTCCTTAGTACGAGAGGACCGGGAAGGACGCACCGCTGGTGTACCAGTTATCGTACCAACGGTAAACGCTGGGTAGCCAAGTGCGGAGCGGATAACCGCTGAAAGCATCTAAGTGGGAAGCCCACCTCAAGATGAGTGCTCTCACTACATAAGTAGGTAAGGTCACGGGCAGAACACCCGTTTATAGGCTCTAAGTGGAAGTACAGTAATGTATGAAGCTGAGGTGTACTAACAGACCGAGGGCTTGACCTCAAATTCAGTTAACAGTTAACAGTTAACAGTTAACAAATTGGTTGATTCGCGTTACTGTGCAGCCTTCAGGGTTTTGTATCACTTATCTGATAACTGATAACTGATAACTGACCACTGTTTTTCCTGGTGTCTATTGCGCGGTGGAACCACACTGATCCCTTCCCGAACTCAGAGGTGAAACGCTGCTGCGGCGACGATAGTTTAGGGGTAGCCCTACGCAAAAATAGCTCGATGCCAGGTTTATATTTCAACAAAAACCCCTTAGCTCTCATCATAGCTAGGGGGTTTTGCTTTATGATGTTGGATGTTTGTCCACATTTTTTACAACTATTGACCCTGTTAATACTTAGTCAAATTATGGGATCGCATAACTCTTTTAGTTATAGCAATCGCCAAGGAGGTTAGGACACAAAATGCAAGACATCCTCAATGGCATCT
>NZ_CP007203.1:3621100-3622775 GCF_000340565.2 Nodularia spumigena CCY9414 | reverse complement strand
GCCTGCGTGAAGTCGGAATCGCTAGTAATTGCAGGTCAGCATACTGCAGTGAATTCGTTCCCGGGCCTTGTACACACCGCCCGTCACACCATGGAAGCTGGTCACGCCCGAAGTCGTTACCCCAACTGTTCGCAGAGGGGGATGCCGAAGGCAGGACTGGTGACTGGGGTGAAGTCGTAACAAGGTAGCCGTACCGGAAGGTGTGGCTGGATCACCTCCTTTTAGGGAGACCGAATCCACTCAAACATCGAAAGCAAATCGCAATTAGATACTGAGTTGGTCATTCCTAGGTCGGTCGAGAATTGGTGAAAGCTTTCAAAGTATTTTTGGTTCAGTTCATTTATAAACATCTTAATCTCTAATTGGAATAAAAATTCAGCAATTGATTGCTTCATACAATCGAACTGCTGGGTGATAATCCAGCCAGAACCTTGAAAACTGCATAGTAACGCGAAAAAAAAGCAGGCAGACGGATTAGAGTCCTGATTGCTTCTTGACTGAGTGCTGAGTGAAATCAGTGCCTAGAAGGAAGTAAACAGAACGAAAAAAAGTTTGCAGAAACACCAATGTAAATGTGGTCAAGCTAATAAGGGCTTACGGTGGATACCTAGGCACACAGAGGCGAAGAAGGACGTGGTTACCGACGATATACTCCGGGGAGTTGGAAGCAAACTATGAGCCGGAGGTTTCCGAATGGGGCAACCCTAAATACTACCTGTTGAATATATAGACAGGAAAGAGCCAACCCAGCGAACTGAAACATCTTAGTAGCTGGAGGAAGAGAAATCAAAAGAGATTCCCTAAGTAGTGGTGAGCGAAAGGGGAAAAGCCTAAACCAAAGGATTTATCCTTTGGGGTAGTGGGACAGCGATATCGAATCTGGCGGTTAGACGAAGCAGCTAAATACTGCACCAAAGAAGGTGAAAGTCCTGTAGTCGAAAACTCAAGGATAGTAGCTGAATCCCGAGTAGCATGGGGCACGAGGAATCCCATGTGAATCAGCGAGGACCATCTCGTAAGGCTAAATACTACTGTGTGACCGATAGTGAACCAGTACCGCGAGGGAAAGGTGAAAAGAACCCCGGAAGGGGAGTGAAATAGAACATGAAACCGTAAGCTTACAAGCAGTGGGAGGACGATTGAACGTCTGACCGCGTGCCTGTTGAAGAATGAGCCGGCGACTTATAGGCACTGGTAGGTTAAGGCGAGAATGCCGGAGCCAAAGGGAAACCGAGTCTGAAAAGGGCGCTCAATCAGTGTTTATAGACCCGAACCCTGGTGATCTAACCATGGCCAGGATGAAGCTTGGGTAACACCAAGTGGAGGTCCGAACCGACTGATGTTGAAAAATCAGCGGATGAGCTGTGGTTAGGGGTGAAATGCCAATCGAACCAGGAGCTAGCTGGTTCTCCCCGAAATGTGTTTAGGCGCAGCGGTAATGATTAAATCTGGGGGGTAAAGCACTGTTTCGGTGCGGGCTGGGAGACCGGTACCAAATCGAGACAAACTCAGAATACCCAGAGAACACATTGCCAGTGAGACAGTGGGGGATAAGCTTCATTGTCAAGAGGGAAACAGCCCAGACCACCAGCTAAGGTCCCCAAATCATCACTAAGTGATAAAGGAGGTGGGATTGCATAGACAACTAGGAGGTTTGCCTAGAAGCAGCCAACCT
>NZ_CP007203.1:3581540-3621040 GCF_000340565.2 Nodularia spumigena CCY9414 | reverse complement strand
AGGGAACAGCCCAGACCACCAGCTAAGGTCCCCAAATCATCACTAAGTGATAAAGGAGGTGGGATTGCATAGACAACTAGGAGGTTTGCCTAGAAGCAGCCAACCTTAAAAGAGTGCGTAATAGCTCACTAGTCAAGCGATCCTGCGCCGAAAATGAACGGGGCTAAGTGATGTACCGAAGCTGTGGGATTAATCTAGTATTAATCGGTAGGGGAGCGTTCCGTATTAGGTAGAAGCAGTAGCGGCGAGCAGCTGTGGACGAAACGGAAGTGAGAATGTCGGCTTGAGTAGCGCAAACATTGGTGAGAATCCAATGCCCCGAAACCCTAAGGGTTCCTCCGCCAGGTTCGTCCACGGAGGGTTAGTCGGGTCCTAAGGCGAGGTCGAAGGGCGTAGTCGATGGACACAGGGTGAATAATCCCTGACTACTATGTGGGAGCATTGCGAGGGACGCATGAAAGATAGCCATACCCTGATTGGTTTGGGAGGAGTTTACGAACTCCGCGTGGTGAAGGATAGTGTCAAGAAAAGCTCGTAATGTGATGAAAACATAGTACCCGTACCCGAAACCGACACAGGTAGGGAGGTTGAGAATACCAAGGGGCGCGAGATAACTCTCTCTAAGGAACTCGGCAAAATGGCCCCGTAACTTCGGGAGAAGGGGTGCCCACCTCAGACGTGGGTCGCAGTGAAGAGATCCAGGCGACTGTTTACCAAAAACACAGGTCTCCGCCAACTCGAAAGAGGACGTATGGGGGCTGACGCCTGCCCAGTGCCGGAAGGTTAAGGAAGTTGGTCAGGGGTTCGCCTTGAAGCTGACGACCGAAGCCCCGGTGAACGGCGGCCGTAACTATAACGGTCCTAAGGTAGCGAAATTCCTTGTCGGGTAAGTTCCGACCCGCACGAAAGGCGTAACGATCTGGATGGTGTCTCAGAGAGAGACTCGGCGAAATAGGAATGTCTGTGAAGATACGGACTGCCTGCACCTGGACAGAAAGACCCTATGAAGCTTTACTGTAGCCTGGAATTGTGTTCGGGCTTCGCTTGCGCAGGATAGGTGGGAAGCGAAGAAGTATCCCTTGTGGGGGATATGGAGCTAACGGTGAGATACCACTCTGGCGAAGCTAGAATTCTAACCCATGACCGTAAGCCGGTCAGGGAACAGTTTCAGGTGGGCAGTTTGACTGGGGCGGTCGCCTCCTAAAAAGTAACGGAGGCGCGCAAAGGTTCTCTCAGCACGCTTGGAAACCGTGCGGCGAGTGTAAAGGCAAAAGAGAGCTTGACTGCGAGAGATACAACTCAAGCAGGGACGAAAGTCGGCCTTAGTGATCCGACGGCACAGCATGGAATGGCCGTCGCTCAACGGATAAAAGTTACTCTAGGGATAACAGGCTGATCTCCCCCAAGAGTCCACATCGACGGGGAGGTTTGGCACCTCGATGTCGGCTCATCGCAACCTGGGGCGGAAGTACGTCCCAAGGGTTGGGCTGTTCGCCCATTAAAGCGGTACGTGAGCTGGGTTCAGAACGTCGTGAGACAGTTCGGTCCATATCCGGTGCAGGCGCAAGAGCATTGAGAGGAGCCTTCCTTAGTACGAGAGGACCGGGAAGGACGCACCGCTGGTGTACCAGTTATCGTACCAACGGTAAACGCTGGGTAGCCAAGTGCGGAGCGGATAACCGCTGAAAGCATCTAAGTGGGAAGCCCACCTCAAGATGAGTGCTCTCACTACATAAGTAGGTAAGGTCACGGGCAGAACACCCGTTTATAGGCTCTAAGTGGAAGTACAGTAATGTATGAAGCTGAGGTGTACTAACAGACCGAGGGCTTGACCTCAAATTCAGTTAACAGTTAACAGTTAACAGTTAACAAATTGGTTGATTCGCGTTACTGTGCAGCCTTCAGGGTTTTGTATCACTTATCTGATAACTGATAACTGATAACTGACCACTGTTTTTCCTGGTGTCTATTGCGCGGTGGAACCACACTGATCCCTTCCCGAACTCAGAGGTGAAACGCTGCTGCGGCGACGATAGTTTAGGGGTAGCCCTACGCAAAAATAGCTCGATGCCAGGTTTATATTTCAACAAAAACCCCTTAGCTCTCATCATAGCTAGGGGGTTTTGCTTTATGATGTTGGATGTTTGTCCACATTTTTTACAACTATTGACCCTGTTAATACTTAGTCAAATTATGGGATCGCATAACTCTTTTAGTTATAGCAATCGCCAAGGAGGTTAGGACACAAAATGCAAGACATCCTCAATGGCATCTCGTAAACAATCAAATTGGTCTAACTGTTTGCGGATTCGACTTTTTAACCAAGACCAGCATTTTTCAATCTGATTCAAGTCTGGAGAATAAGGTGGTAGGTACAGCACTTGAGGGGGCGACAAAAATGGTAAAAGTATTACTCCCAGAGGGATTGAAGTAACAGACCCTCTCAAAAAAAACGGTTCTTATTGACAATACTATGTGGTTATTAGACAGCTAATTAAGAGGGACAGTTTGATGGTAAAAAAGAATGGTCTCGTCAAATTAACAAGACCCGAAATAAATGTTACCCTCATTCTATCAACCAATCCTATCCAAGTACCTCAGCCGTACACAATTAATTACTCTAAAAATGCTGGTATGGTTGCTACAAAGTCAGAAACAAGTAAAAATAGAAAGATTGGCTGCTACTATACCTTTACCAATACAACAAAATAGCCGTCGTCGTCACTTACGGTAATCCGGCTCTTGAAACATTATCAATTAGTGGTGATTGGGGATAGAGAATTTCATGGGATTGAATTAGCCAGTTGGTTGCACCGTCAAGGTTTAAAGTATGTTTTTCGACAAAAAAAGGACACTACTTTTCGGAAAAAAAGGCAAGATTTTCAACCGCTACATACGATTCCACTTTCTCCCGGTGACCGCCGATTTTATCCTGATGTCAATCTCACACAAAATAAAGGGTTTGGTCGTTGTAATTTAGCAGTTTATTGGAAACGAAAATATCGTGGCAAACAAGAGAAAGAGCCTTGGTATTTATCAACTAATCTGACAGATGTATCAACGACTGTCAAAATATATGGTCAACGTTTTGGGATTGAGGCTATGTTTAAAGACTGTAAAACTGGTGGCTATAATCTAGAAGGTTCTCAAGCTTCTCCTGATAGGCTTGTCCGTCTGATTTTATTAATTGCTATAGCAATGACTTCTGCATGGTTACAAGGTCAAAAAACTCAATTTTCTAGACAACAATCTTATGTCTGTCGTCCAAGTGATTTGAACAGAAACAGAAAAAGACATAGTGCTTTCTGGATAGGCTTATACGGATACAATTGGATAATTTCGCTGAATGGGTGTCAGGATTTGGTCTTGGAAATGATGGCTGCCGTTCGCAATAAGCAGGCATTTTATCAGCAGGGGGTGATGGCTATGATGCTTATACAGCAGCCTCTTTAACTTCTTTGTCGCCCCCTCAACACACTCACACTTACAACAACCCGGCAATAAAATTACAAATCTTGTCAGAAGCCAGCAAATAAGTTTCCGAGGCTTGCTGCTGACTTCCGGCTCCCTAATCACAAGGAGACTGTATTAATGATAAAGCCAATTAGCGCTCATCAACGCCCTTGGACAATTGTCCGCTTTTTAGAAAACAGCAAAACCCACACAGTCGCCCATTTTGCTAACCGCCAAGATGCCGACGACCATTTGAGAGTTCTGCACCGTGTTATGCCAAATGCAGAGTTCAAGATTGTCTTTGAACCTCCACAGGAGCCAAAAAACTGTAATTAAATCAAAAAAATAGCGATCGCCTGTTCCCCAGCAAAGCTTATTTTGAATTTCGCCCAATCACCAAACACTCGTTTGCAACCTTGGTGATCATGTTATTGAAGGCGGGAGTATAACGACCATCTTCATCGACAATGCGACGCAGAGTATAATTACCAAACTGGGGAATTAGGCTCAACCAAAGGTTTTCCCGTTGCCAAATATCTCCATTGTGAGAGTTTTTATCTTGGTTCATTGTGGCATTAAAGAGCCACTTGGGAATTCGCCACCCCAATACAAAGGGGATAATGTGCGATCGCCTCAAACTCTCATCTTCAAACTGAATTTTGTATGTTAACTGCGTGAACTGCACAGCACGAAGTAAAAACCACCCTCCAATTGAACTGTGAAAAGTCCATTGCACCGGTGCAAAAACAGGTAGAACCAAGGTTAGCTGCTGCGTGTCCCATTCTGCGTTGTACATCGTAATGCAATCATCTGGAAGCGGATTACCATCCATAAAGAAAACACCCTTTAACGCAGTTGGTAAATTTGTTTGTTCAATCGGTTTCATCCAGGTAGCAATATTTTCAAGTTGCTTTTTCTCAATTGTTTTAGACATTAACTATTTCCTCTTTTGGTAATAACTAAATTGATATAATTTCCTACTAAAAGCTTGAAAAAGAGCCAAGGGAGATTAAAGAGGCAGAGCAGCGGCCAGCAGGGAGCAAAGGAAAATTTGAAACCAAATAGCACTTATCTCTGCTTGACTACTTCTCCCCTGCCCCCTGCCCCCTTTCCTCTTCTGTGGTTACTTTTGAGCAAAACCTTGTAACACTAAATCATTAGGAGTAACAGCAGTTACTTTCGCAAAATCCCATTTAACTGGTGTAGATGATTCCCATTGATAGTTCTGGAAAAGATACAGACAGAATATCTTGATTAAACCAATAGATAAACCTCTCCCCGGACAGGCTCGCTCATGCCCCTTGCTGTTCCAAGATAAGATATCAGAAAAATCTCGCGTCACGTCAAAATCATCGGGATTTGTGTATCTGTTCGCATCTCGATTAGCTGTGAAAATAGAACCAAGCAACCGAGTACCTTTTTGGAATGGACATCGCTGTTCTCCAATTTCCACTTCACCAGACTCGGTGCTAAGTTGGCTGACAAATCGCACAGGTGGATAAAGACGAGCCGTTTCTAAAATTACTTTATTGAGCAGTGTAGACTGTTCTAAAGCAGAAGCGTTGGGTGTTCCCTGTCCATTCCAAACAGTATTAACCTCAGATATAACCTCAGTTCTTAAAGTGCTATCCAGACACAAAACACCAATTACAGATCCTAAAAGCGCACTTGTGCCAGCAGTTCCGGCAATGTGAATCATATCAAATAGGCTGTTAGCGATTTGGTGTTCATTCAATTGATACTGGGCAGCGATTTCCAGATAAGATGCCCATCTGGGAGATTGTTTGTATTTCTTGATTAAACTTTGGCGATGCTTAATGCTCGGTGCAGTTCTGAAAGACAAAAGATATTTGCTGATAAAATTGGGCAAGGATGCAAGCGGTAGACTTTTAATGTAAGTATTTGATGCCGTAATTTCTTTGTCAGATAATGAAATCTGAAAAACAACTTGGTGCAAAATCCACAGCATCATCTGAGGTAAGTCGTTACCGATGTGTATTTGCCCTTGTTGGGCAGCTTTTAACAAACGTTGATTAACTAAATCCCCTAATAAGTCTACCTCTACAGATGGATTTGGCAAGGCGTGCAAAAACAGCGCACGAACTCCTGTGTGTTCATTACCGTTCATTCCCAGGCTGAGGGGATTGTTCAGCAAGTAGCTAGGAGCTAAGATTCTAATAATGCCTAAATCATTTCCCCGTAGTTGCGGCTCGACTTGCATCAGTTCTTGCACCTGGGAGTGAGTAGAATGCATAATTGCTTGGTCTACCGCAAAATATTTGTCTCCAATATGTTTTTTGCGGGTGTAAAGAAACTCTTTCCAAGCATTGAGCATGACCACAGCTTCGCTATAGTAAGCAATTAAGCGGAGCAGCTTACCAATTTTAGTGTTATAGCCAAATTTGGCGAGCAGACGCGACAGCAGAATTTGACGCTGATGATTTTTAGCTATTTCAGGAATTGCCATAATTTTCACTTGTGGGTTGAGCTTTAATAAACACATTGCATCCCCTACAAAGTATTGTTTGAGGGGTATTTACCAAAAAAATGAACTTCAAATATTAATGCTCTGAGGGATTTTAGAAGGAAGTAGATATTCGTAAGTTGGGCGGTGCAAATTGCGCTGATTGATCGTAATTTCAATTTGCTGAAGACGGCTTTGGAACTTCTGTAACAAGATTTGTACCTTGGGGTTAGCAAAGTGTGATTTTGGATATTCACCAAGCTGGTTGTAATATATAGACCCTAGTAAACTGAGCAAGTTAAATTGCTGTTGCGCTTGCTCCAAAGGTGGGAGTAAATTCAGGTAGTCTTGCTCACTAACTTCTCCGTTGATGGAGGCGGATACATATCCTGCTAAGGGAAAAGCAGGGGCATAACTCATCAAATCTTTTTGGGGGAAGTTAACCGCAGCGTGTTGGGCGCTGGCTGTAAAAATAATCAGGGTAGCAGCATCAACTAGGTAGTCTAGTGTCTGAATACCTCCATTTTCACCAAAATCAGGTACACGTCCACCATTGTCAGCTTTGGCTTCGGCTGCCCATGCTTGCAAAGCAGTATCATTTTGAATATCTTTATCTGTAGGGTAGTAAAGGCTCAGGTAGTCGGAAACCCATTGATGAATGGCGTTCCAAATTAGTAATGCATCATCCCGGTAAGGATAAACAGGCAGTAGTTCAGGATCATCAACACCTCGTTGTTTGAGTTGGTTTGGCAACATAGCTTCATTGAAACTATAGCTTTGCAAACCGCGCACTGCTAAAATCCGAGAGTTATCAATTGTCGATGAAAGCAATATATCAACTCCGCCGCCAGGAGCAATCAAAACTTCTTGGGCGGCATTGTTAATCGCTAAAGTGCCTTCAAAATGGGGACGCAGTAGGAGGCTGAGGGGATGGCTGGGGGACAATTGCCGATGGGTGGCGATGACAAAGACACCAACGAATAGGTGCGTTCGGGCTAGGTGACTGACAGCTTCATGAAAGTTGCCATCTGCTATGTGGACAATGGTTTTGGCAAATAGCCAGGCGTATTTGCCGGAATTGGGGGTAATGATGGGATAATCGGCTCCAGGAGTTTGACCACATTGAATAGCTATGGGGCGCAGTAGACGATTTGGGTCTGAGTTTTTGGGGATGGCAAACAGCGCTAGGGGAGCATAGGCATACTTTTGGTAATTTAGATATATACCGTTGATAGCACCGTCTAAAATTTGATAGTCTGCTAGGTATAGCCGTCCTTCTTGTCCTGCGGCTGCTAATGAATCATCACTCCCCATTACTGCTTGGTAATGTGTATCTTCAACTGGGAAGTTAGCGCCTGGACTTTTTACCCGCTTGATTACTAGGGGATTGTAGCCGGCGACTTGCATATAGGCAAAGACTTGATCTTGATCGAAAGTTTTGGCGATCGCTGGTAATTCAATTGTGGTAAATAACTTTTGGTAGTCCTTTAAACTATTCACATGACCTGTGGGATGGCCTTTATCTAAAAGGGCTGTAATTCGATTCAGAGAATCTCTGAATATTAACAGTCCGTTGGTTTTGAAAAGGGAAAAAAACAGATCATCTAGTTCGTGAAAATCTTTAGATATTCCTTGAATGAGAAACTGGGGAATAATTTGGAAAAGTCTCGCAATCACACTTACTTTGGCTGGTATAGCCCCCTTGAACAAGGCTTCTAAAATAAACCTTTTGACTTGATCACGAACCGATTTGGAACTGCGATCGCCTCGGTTAGTGATCAGAGTATTAATGAAAATCTCCCGTAACTGCTGGGCTAATAAAAAAGTCCATCTAGTAGTGAAGTTTTCCTGATTAGGAAGCTGATTCACCATAGGAATAGGTGGAATATGGGTATAGTTATATTGATATTCCTGCCTCACTAACTCCAAGTTCTGGGTGATGGGGAGACTGCGGGAATTATCTGGTGATGAAGTAGTCATAAGCACTCCTCGCGTGTAGTGGTTTCAAGATACTGTTAAAAGTCAACCAAAAAAACCTTTTGTAATTTTTTTTATTAATAAAACCAATTTAAGATAAAGATGCATAAATACAATTTAATCAGAAATCCAGTTCCCCTCCTCGCTGGCGGGGAGGGGTTAGGGGTGGGGTAGAAATAATATGCAGCTTCATGTTAATTCGGTATAAGGTTGATAATTTCAACAGTCTCTCACCACAACAATCCTCAATAAATACACAAAAATTTACCAAGGCACTTGTACCGCAAGGCGTTCGTCAAAATTAAAAGGGAACAGGGAAATCCCCATAATTCAAATGAGACTATTTGGATAATCACCTATTTTTTCAATCACTTAAATCTGTAGTTCCTCAATGAATTGCTGAAAGTGTTCTTTTAAAATTCCATCACCAATAAAACCTGTCAAAGATAGGATTAATACTAGTAGTCTGTTGGAATTAACCTCATATGTCCCCATCGTTAACTGAAAAAATTCTCTCTCAACTACCAGGCGATGTTCTGGGAGGTTTGCGTCAAGGCGATCGCCTGCTAGAATCGATCAGAGAAAATACCGCCCCAATCCCCACAGTAGTTAAAGAAAGTCAGCAACCATTAGACGCTGTAGACTGGGATGTCATCGTCTGTGGTGGGACTTTAGGCATTTTAATTGCTTGCGCCTTAGCGGTGAAAGGGCTGCGGGTAGCCTTAATGGAACGGGGAATTTTACGGGGGAGAGAACAAGAGTGGAATATTTCTCGCCCAGAATTAGAAGTATTTGTAGAATTAAACTTGCTGAGTATTGAAGAATTACAGCAAGCGATCGCAACTAAATATAACCCCGCACGAGTCAGTTTTGCTGGTGGTGCAGAAATATGGGTAGAAGATGTCTTAAATATCGGCGTAGATCCAATTTATCTCCTAGAGACATTAAAAACCCGATTTCTCGCTGCTGGGGGAAAGTTATTAGAAAATACACCCTTCACAGAAGCAATCATTCATCCAGAAGGAATCATAGTCAATAACCAATACAAAACTAGATTATTAATCGACGCAATGGGTAACTTTTCTCCCATCACCCGTCAAGCACGCCAAGGTAAAAAACCAGACGCTTTGTGCTTAGTAGTGGGAAGTTGCGCCCAAGGGTTTCCAGAAAACACCTCTGGCGACTTGTTATTTTCCTTCACACCCTTAGAAAATCAATGTCAATACTTTTGGGAAGCTTTCCCCGCCAAGGATGGTAGAACTACTTATCTATTTACCTACATGGATGCAGAACCACAACGCTTGACTTTAGCAGCATTGTTTGAAGAATATCTGCGACTGCTACCAGAATATCAAGGTGTGGAATTAAACCAATTACAGTTTCAAAGAGCGCTGTTTGGCTTCTTTCCTAGCTATCGCCAAAGTCCCATCAAAACCCCTTGGAATCGCCTGTTAACAGTGGGAGACAGCAGTGGTAGTCAATCTCCCTTGAGTTTTGGCGGCTTTGGGGCGATGGTACGTCACCTGAAGCGGTTAACATTTGGGATTCATGAAGCCCTGCAAAGCGAGCAATTATCAGCCCAAAATTTAGCCCTATTGCAACCCTATCAACCAAATTTGACAGTTACCTGGTTATTTCAAAAAGCCATGAGTGTGGGAGTAAATCAGAAAATCGCCCCAGAGCAAATTAACCAACTACTCAAGGCGGTATTTCAGGAAATGCAACAACTGGGTACACCAGTCTTAAAACCATTTTTGCAAGATGTGGTGCAGTTTTCGGGATTGACACAAACACTGTTAAAAACTGGTTTATTTCATCCGCTATTAGTTGCCAAAATCATTCCCCAAGTTGGTTTACTGAGTTTACTCGATTGGCTAGTGCATTATAGTAATTTAGGGATTTACACTGGCTTATTGAGGTTAAGCCCCATATTAGAAACATGGATAAAAAATCAGCCAATTGAACAACAATATTATTGGCATCGTTTAATTGATGCTTGGAAATATGGTTCTGGTGCTGACGCTTAATCCCAAAATCCGCATTAGGATTGTATTTCCGAATTTGTAGAGACGCGATAAATCGCGTCTGAAGCGTGTTATTTAGGTGTTAGGACTTACGCAAGAACTCTCTGAAACCCTCTTAACTTCGTGTCCTTTGTGTCCTTCGTGGTTCGTTTTTTCATAATTTTGCGTAAGTCCTGGGTGTGCTTTAGCTAAATCCAAAAGTTCTTGAGTAGTTAAACTACGTTTGTTGTCGATAGACGCTTGTCGCACCGCATCTAACACAGATTTCGTGGCTTCTGGGTTGAGAGAAATACCATGCTGCTCCAGCAGGTTAGATAATAAATGCCTACCAGAATGCTTACCTACCACCAAACGCCTTTCGCCGCCTACCTCTTCGGGTGCAAATGGTTCGTAAGTATCAGGGTTTTGGAGTACACCATGAGCATGGATACCTGATTCGTGAGCAAAGCTATTTTTACCAACAATTGCTTTTCCCGGATGTACATCGTACCCTGATGCTGATGCTACAAGTCGGGATAATTCCACTAGGCGAGAAGTATCAATACCTAAATTAGTATTATGGATGCGTTTGAGAGCCATGACAACTTCTTCTAAAGCGGCATTTCCGGCTCTTTCGCCTAAACCATTAACTGTTGTATTCATGGATAAAGCACCCGCTTTGATCCCCGCTAGAGTGTTTGCAGTTGCTAAACCAAAATCATTGTGGGTGTGCATTTCTACGGGTATTGATAATGCCCTCACCAATTGTTTTACTTGTGTGTAAGTGGTGAAAGGTTCGAGAATGCCTACTGTGTCACAAAAGCGAAACCGTGATGCTCCACATTCTTGAGCGTAAAGCGCTACATCTAAGAGAAATTTTGCCTCGGCTCTAGAAGAATCTTCTCCACCTACGGAAACAAATAGTCCATGATCAAGGGCAAAGTTGATACTATCACGCAGTTTATCTAAAACTACCTGCCATTTTCCCTGAAATTTCGCGGTAATTTGAATCGCAGACACAGGGATAGATATATGCACTCGCTGCAAACCACAATCTATGGAAGCTTGAATATCTGAAATGACGGCGCGGTTCCAACCTAAAAGATCAGCTTTTAAACCTAAGTCCACAATTGTCGCGATGGCGTGTTGTTCTGTTTTACCCATTGCGGGAATCCCGACTTCTAACTCATGGACTCCAATAGCATCAAGTAATTGAGCGATCGCTATTTTCTCTTTTAAGTTAAAGGCTACACCAGCCGCTTGTTCCCCGTCACGCAAAGTTGTGTCGTTGATCACAGTTTGATTCATTCCCGTAATGCCTCTGGTATCATATTTAATATACATAACTTTGTTTGTGTATATAAGTATAACTACAATTATCCCCAATGATTATAGAGTAAATAAAGGTACATCGCCTTTGATTTCCATGTGATTTGCTAGGAAAAAGCGTAATGCACATATGCGTGTGCGTCCTGCTTTATCTGCTTACCTTGATGTCTGCCTATTTACCTTCCGATAAAGTCTTGGGAATATTGTCCAGTCTCAGAGTTAGGTTAGAAGCTAGGAATAAATCTACTGGAGGAAGTATTAATTGTAGTGCTTTGGGTGGAGGTAGCAGCGACAATATAAAATTACTATTTATCAGTTATGTTGCATTAGCAACCGTGGCTATCATGAGTTGAGAAATTCGGCTCGACAATACAAACTAACTCCGAAGTAACCAGAATACACTGAGTTTAACGGGGTATTTATCCCATCTCAAGATTTTTGTAACTTTAGCCCAAGGGTTTGTTTTGATAATTATTTTGAAATGTCAAGAATAGTTGCAATTTTTCCGTCCCACGCCTAAATAAAAACTTTTTATCAAAGTATGAATTAAAACTTTTAAAATTAGTTATTTTGTAGTAATTGTTCTGGAATCCCTGTGGTGACAATGATTATATAAATTTTCAACAAATAAAAAATCGTATAATTAAATACAATAATGATACAGGCGATCGCCTAAATATTCCACTTGGGTGGTTTAACCCCTTCAAGGTGAGAGCATTAATTAGTGTAATCTCTTTAGGTAAAAGATCATCTATCACTAATTCAACAATACAATGGGTTTGAGAACTACAATAATTTCCCCCAAAGCCCAACTTGTATCCTCATCCAGGATAGAGCCAGTCCAGACTTTTTTGGTTTCCAGTAAATTTATCTTCAATAATCTGATTTATAGCCTTTTTAAGCTCAATAATCGCTGGTGATGAACAAATTTTTCCCGATTTCTTGCAGTATGTAGTTCTGATGTCAATCAGATAATAAAAATTGATGAATTAACTATGAGATTCCACAATCAGCTAATTGATTTGCCTAATTTATATCATGCTATTGATCAATGTCCTGTAACGATTAGCCCTGATAGTTATGTAGTTGATGCCATTTTCTTGATTCATCAAGAACGAAGTATGAATTCGTCACCAACCGACTCAAATTCTGCATTAGTTGACAGCACCATAAACATTCAACCGACTACCTGTATATTGGTTGTAGTCCAAGGTAAGCTCTTAGGTATTTTAACGCATACAGATATAAATAGAATTACATCAGAGCAAAAAAATTTAGCTCAGGTAAAAATGGCAGAGGTGATGGTGCAGCCAGTCATTACCCTGACCAGAAGAGGCAGGGGAGCAGGGAGCAGGGAGCAAGGGAGAAGGATTTTTAATTCACCTGCCAACAGGGATACAAGCCCCTGCATTTATGTATGCCAAACATCAGAATATTTATTTCGAGACGCTCAAGTGCGAGAAATAATGTGTCCTTTTCCCAAGCCCCTGTATTTAGGCATGGGGTTCTCCTCCCTGCACCCTGCCCCCTGCCCCTTGTCCTCTTACCTGACACCATCCCATTCCCAAGATATCTTGACAGCTTTGTCACTTTTGCGTCACCATCAAATTCGCCATTTGCCGATTTTGGATCAACAGGGGCAATTAGTCGGACTTGTCACCGAAACTACCTTGCTCAAAACCTTTGCTCCTGTAAATATGGTTAACTTTTTCAAAGACTTACCAACCAATGTACACTCAGCAAATCAACCACCAGAGGTAATGCGCTACCAAACTCAGGAGTATTTAAAAGAATGGTTAGACGCACAAACGGCTGAAGTAATACAAGTTAATGACGAACTTCAGCAAACCCTCGCACGACTGCAATTAGTGGAAGAAGAACTGCGTCAACAAAATCAACAACTTCTGGTTGCTAGTGAAATCGCCGAGTTAGAGCGTCAGCGTTATCAGGATTTGTTTGAGTTTGCTCCTCATGGTTATTTAATCACCGATACCACAGGTGTGATTCAAGAAGCTAACCACGCAGTAGCCACTTTGCTGTCTGTCAAACAAAATTATCTCGTGGGTAAACCCTTAATTCGGTTTATTGCTGAACCAGAGTGGGAATATCTCATCACCCAACTACAGACTGTACAACAGCTAGAGGACTGGGAAATTCACCTCCAGCCACCGTCGGGTAAATCTTTCCCCGCCAGTCTGAGAGCTGCGGCAATATATAAACAAGGTAAGCGAGTAGGTTGGCGCTGGTTGCTTTGTGACATTAGCAGCCGCAAACAAGCAGAAGCGGCATTACACCAAGCCAGCGAAGAATTAGAAATGCGGGTAATGGAACGTACCCACGAACTGCTTGTATCTAACGAACTTTTACAACAGGAAATCACTGAACGCCAACGTGTTGAACAGTCATTGCAGAAAAGCGAAAAACTCTATCGTCAGCTAGTGGAAACTCAAACCGACTTGATTGTCCGCATAGATTTACAAGGACGGTTGACCTTTGCTAATACAGTCGTTTGCGAAACTTTGGGTCAGCAATTGGACGAGTTACTTGGTGAGTCGATGTTTGAGTTTTTCCATCCAGATGACTTACCTCAAATCAGAGAAAATATCCGCAAGTTGATATCCTCACCCCATCAGTTAATAACTGATGAGGAACGTCTGTTGACAGTTAACGGTATGCGCTGGCTGCAATGGAACGTTACAGCCATTGAGAACGAAAGCGGAGAGGTTGTGGAATTACAAGGGGTGGGCAGAGATATCACCAAGCGCAAGCAAATAAAAGATTCACTGCGCGAGAGTGAGGCGCGACTAAGTTTAGCCCTAGAAGCTACTCAAATGGGTATTTGGGACTGGGATCTTTGCACCAATCAAGTAGTATGCTCTGCTAATATGGCGCTGCTCTATGGTTTGCCCAATAATTCTGGTGTTGAAAGCATAGAAGACTTTTTTCAGTTAGTTCATCCTGAAGACCGGGAATGTTTATCTGAGGTGATAGCTCGCAGTATTGAGGAAAGAAGTGAATATAAATGTGAATTTCGCATTGTTTGGCTTGATGGCGCTATTCATTGGCTGAGTGGAAACGGTAAAGTATTTTTTAACGAACTGGGTGAGCCAATACGGTTGATTGGTACAACTAGGTGCATCAACGAACGCAAACAGGCAGAAGCCGCACTAAGAGCCAGCGAAGAACGTTATCGTTCAGTGGTTGCTGCTATGCAGGAGGGCATCATTTTACAAGACGCTAATGGCGATATAGTTACCTGTAATCCTAGCGCCCAAAGGATTCTGGGGCGTACTACTCACAAAATGCTCAGGCACACCTCTGATGACCCCGCCTGGCAGACTATCAAAGAAGATGGCTCTTTATTCCCTGGTGAAGCCCATCCATCAATGGTGAGCTTACGTACCGGACAACCCTGCTCGAATGTGGTTATGGGAGTTTATCAGCCCACTGGAGAATTAACCTGGATTTCCATTAATTCCCAACCTTTGTTTCACGACAATGATCCTGTTCCTTATGCTGTAGTCACTTCTTTTTCTGACATTAGCGATCGCAAACAAGCACAAGAGAAAATTAGCGAGCAAGCAGCTATACTTGATATTGCCACTGATGCGATTTTAGTTCGAGATTTCCAACGCACAATCTTATTCTGGAATCAAGGTGCAGAGCGTATATATGGTTGGCAAGCAGAAGAGGTTTTAGGCGCAGATCCCCAAGAGCTTTTTTGCCAGAAAAACTCGCCGCAAGTCAAAACAGCCGTCAAAACTGTGATTAAATCAGGCTCCTGGCAAGGTGAGTTACGTAAAGTTACGAAAGCTGGTCAAGAAATTGTTGTATCCAGCCGTTGGACGCTGATGTATGATACCGCAGGACAACCGAAATCCATTCTTTGTGTTGACACTGACATTACAGAAAAGAAACAACTCGAAGAGCAGTTTTTCCGCGCTCAACGATTGGAAAGTCTTGGCACTTTAGCCGGTGGCATTGCTCACGATTTGAATAATATTTTAACACCTATTTTGGCAGCATCTCAACTGTTACAAGTGAGATTCGCTCAAGATAAAGAAAATTATCAACACTTACTGCAAATTATCGAAAATAACAGCAAACGTGGCGCTGCTTTAGTCAAACAAGTCTTGTCATTTGCGCGAGGATTTAAGGGAGAGCGCACCATCGTTCAACTCAAACACCTAATTGCAGAAATTACCCAGATAGCCAAACAAACATTTCCCAAATCTCTGGAATTTGCCATCACCATCCCAGAAGACTTGTGGGCTGTGTTTGGAGATGCGACACAACTGCATCAAGTGCTAATGAATCTCGTAGTTAATGCCCGTGATGCCATGCCAGAAGGTGGTACGGTGAGTATTTCTACCAAAAATATGTTGATTGATCAAGCCTATGTCAAAATGAATCTTGATGCCAAAGTGGGGCATTATGTGGTAATGACTGTTGCCGATACGGGAATGGGGATACCACCGGAAATATTAGAGAGAATTTTTGATCCATTTTTTACCACAAAAGAAGTCGGTAAAGGTACAGGATTAGGGCTTTCCACAGTGCTGGGAATTATCAAAAGCCACGGTGGGTTTATGAATGTCAATAGCACAGTGGGGCAAGGTAGTCAATTTCAGATGTTCTTACCTGCGGTGGAGGTCAGCCCATCACTTGAGAGCAATGATTTAGAAATATTTCCCGGACAGGGAGAACTGATTTTAGTTGTGGATGATGAACCGGAAATCCGGGAGATTGCGAAAATTGTCTTGGAAAAATACAATTATAAGACTTTGATTGCTAGTAATGGCATTGAGGCGATCGCACTTTATGCCCAGCACAAACAGCATATCAGCGCCGTTTTAATGGATATCATGATGCCAGAAATGGGTGGAATCACTGCCATCCGCATCTTACAAACAATGAACCCACAGGTAAAAATCATAGCTTGTAGCGGCATTAACCCTATGGAAGCTTTAGCAAATGCAGATCATACTACTGTAGAGCTAGTCCTTCCCAAACCCTACACAGCCCAAGATTTATTAAATAGCCTGCATCATATCATCCATAAAAAGTAGCTCACCGCCGCCATAGTCTGTCAACCGTTACATAAAACTTACTCAAACTTACCTATTTAGACTTTTCTATAATAGATAACTTGTACTAGATGGGGTTTGAAGTTTACTTTCTGCTTCATCCTGGTAATGTCGGCATTATCCAGTCCACAGACTAACACTGTCTAACTGACAGCTTTTGACAAATCAATTTTTGATAAATTGATAGCTGCGTTTAAATCTCTATCACACTCAAAACCGCAATTTTCACATTGAAAAACTCTTTCGTTAAGTGTGAGATTTTCTTTTTTAGTTCCGCAATTAGAACAAGTTTTAGAACTGGGATACCATCTATCAACCACGACAAGTTCAGAACTATACAATTCACACTTGTAGGTTAGTTGACGACGAAACTCATGAAATCCCATATCGGAGATTGCTTTTGCTAATTTCCTGTTTGCCAACATTCCAGATACGTTTAAATCTTCGATTACCACTTTGCCGTGGTTCTTGGCTAATAAAGTAGTAAGTTTGTGTAATGTATCTTTACGAATGTTGGCAATCTTCAGATGCAATTTAGCAATTTTTAGTTGTGCTTTTCTCCAATTGTTTGAATTGATAACTTTATTTCTGTTTAACCATTGCAACCTGCTTAATTTAGATTCATATTTTTTGTAAGACTTTGCACCTTCTATAATTTCACCTGTTGATAGAGTAGCTAAATTTTTTACACCTAAGTCTACTCCCACAACTTTGAGGTTTTTATTATCTTGTTTTTCTACATCAAATCTAAAACTAATAAACCATCTATTAGCCTTACGACTAATGGTTACTGATTTAATTTCTTTTTGAGGTAGTCTTTCATAAGTTTGGAGAACTCCTATCTTCGGTACTTGTATTTTATTTGACTCTAAATTTTTGACACTACCCTCTAAGGTAAAGCTATCATGTTTACCCTTTCTCTTAAATTTAGGCACTCCTGATATTTTTTTAAAGCACCTATCCCATGCTGTTTTTAAAGCTCGTAGAGCTTCTTGTGGTGCTGATTTTGAACATTCGTAATACCAGGGATTTTCACTTTTTACTAATGCTACTAACCATTTATGTAAATCAATAGCAGTAGGAAATTTTATTTTGGAATTAGGATTTAACTTATTGTGCTCTAATATCTGTTTGGTAAGAGCTAATCCCCAATTCCAAGCATGACGAGCAACACCACAATGTTGAAGTAGTTGGGTACGCTGATGGTTATTGATTTTTAACTCAGTTTTAAAGCCGAACAGCAACTTCTTTCAACTCCTCTATAATTTTCTTGTTTTTGTGACTTCTAGATCCATACAGTCTGGCACTAAAAACTGTAATTATTTCTAAAACATCTTGAGCTAAGTCTTCTTCAAAAGTTGAGTCTTCAGTTCTATTGATAATTACTATTTCTGTTCCAAAATGTTCACACAAACTAAAAATTAATTCACTACCAAATCTCAATAGTCTATCTTTATGGGTTAAAACAAGACGTTCAAGTTTACTATCAACAATTAATCGGATTAATCTCTTTAATCCTTTTTTGCTGTAGTTTAAGCCTGAACCTAAGTCTTCTATAATTTCAAATTGCCAACCATTTTGAGCGCAAAATAATTCAACAACTTGCTTTTGTCTTTCTAGGTCTTCTTTTTGGTCATGGCTAGAAACTCGACAGTAACCAATGGTGTAAGATAAATCAGGCTTGATTCCTAACAATTGAGCTAAATCATATCTTCTATGACCACTAGCTGTTCTTTCGGGAATTAATTTACCTTCTGTTTCCCATCTTCTGAGTGTGGAAACACTTACACCTTTTAACTTTGCTGCTTCAGATATAGATAACTTACTCATATAACTACTATAGCATAGCATTTAAGTAGTTATGAGTAAGTATGGATAAATATTTCTAATCAGTTCCCAACCCAAAAATGACGGGTAAATAAATCTTGGAATTTTTCTTCTTTCCTTCTTCCTTCGCGCTCTTTGTGTCCTTCGTGGTTCGTTCCTTCATCCTACTACCTTATTCGCTTTTTTGTTGCGAAATTGAGAGGGTATAGTTATACTGACTTTGAGATAACTCACCCACGTGGAGGGTGTATTCTCCCGGCATGAAATAACCAGTAAGTTCTGGCTTGCTTCCAGAGTAATTATCTGATAAAACACAAAAACTGCCTCCAGGTCCATCAATTAGCAGTGTTGGCTGTCCAGGACTGTCAACTGTTAAGCGTAAGTAAGGCAGTGGCTGGGTTAACTGGATAATTTGATTGGGTGCATTAGCAATGTTGCCGCAATTACTGGCAACTGTTCCACCAGAGATGCCATTTAAAACCAGTGCTTCTGACGTGACATTGGGTTGAATTTGCAACCGTGGGACTTCAGCCAAATTAGCCTCAGTCACCGTCAAACTCATTACCAAAGCTGCGGGAACAACTGTAAGTAGCTTCAGAGTCTTCATAATCAATAATGTCCCCGACTGTTTCTCAAGCGATATTTATCTAAACAGTCTGGACTTATAGACGATAGTAATCTATCTATGTTCCTAGTTGATTTCAAATTTCCAGGATTTGCTAGCTTTGATGTGGAACTAGTGACTTAGAGAGAAGCTGAAAAGATAATGAATCGTCAACATGAAGAAGACTTACAGCGTCGCCTCCAAAATCTAGAGGCAGAAATTAACTCGACATCTGGAGATATGGGACAGCTACCAAAAAATACAGAAAAATTGCAGTCTGTATTTCTCAACTGGAAATCTCGGTTAGCACAATTGCAACTTTGGTTTGAGAACTTGAACGGGACAACCAAGGTGATAGTTGCGGCCGTGGGGGTTTTGTTGGGATTTGCAATGCTCCAAGCAGTGCTGAAACTCGTTTCATCTGTAATCAGTCTGGCACTGTTAGGATTCTTTGTGTATCTTGGATACAAATTTTTTGTATCAGGTAGCTGGAAAAAAAAGCAATAGTCTATTTTAACTACGCCGAGAGCGACTTAAAAATAAATTCAAAGGAATGATGCAATGGCGACCCCAATTGTGAGGAGAAATACCAGTCAATCGAGCCAGTCCAACGAACCAGAAACAGCCAAGACATTGCCATTAAACACCAGGCGTTTAGCTGCATGGGCAACTGAAATCACCCTGGTAGTTGTGAGTGGGCTAGTTCCCTTTGGCCTTGGTGTGTATGCCAATTCGCGCAGCGACCTCAATCGAGTGCCACTTCACCCAGTCTTGGTAGTCACAGAAAGAGCGATCGCCCGACCCTTGGCTTTGCCTGTAAGCTATGGTATCCGCAACGTCGCCGCCCCGACGAATTTTTTGTGGCTCATCGCCTTGTTAGCCCCTGCAACCCTCTCATGGTGGCAATTATATTTACTGGGCAAAACAGGTAGTACTATTCCCAAGCGGAAATTTGGTGTAAGAGTTGTCAACGAGGTAGGTAAACCCCCCGGTTTAGCCGCCGTTGTAGCGCGGGAAGGAATTGGTCGATGGAGTGTACCTGTTTCCATCGCCTATATTCTTTGGCGCTACAGTTTTGCTTTTCCCAATTTAGGATTATTCACATTTTTGGCTGTATTGATGGTGCTGGGAGAAGGGATAGCCTTACCATCTCGTCGAGGTCGTCGCCCATTCCATGACTGGTTGGCAGGTACATATACAATAGATGCTACTCCTCCTTTAGCATCATCAGAACAGGGTAATAAATCCCAGGTACCGCAGTCAGGGGAGGAATTAGCGCCAGTATCCATGTCAACGCTGACAGGAGAAACTACAAATACTTCTACTCTGTGGCGACGGATGCGGCAAAACCCCAACCGGACTTTGTTTGCGGTAGCCGTGGCCAGTATGATAGCTGTGCTGGGAACTTTAGTCGCCACTCAAGTTTATATCCAAACTCAACAAACCCGCCGGGAAACCAAGCAAATCAATAGCCAAAAGTTTCTTGTACTCGTGGAAAGATTGAGTCCTAACTCTGGTGCTACTACGGAGGAGCGCCAAAGTATAATTCTAGCGATGGGTGGTCTCAATGATCCGCAGTCCATCCAATTTCTCACAAACCTTCTGGTTCAAGAAACTAACCCCATCCTCCTGAATACAATTCAACAAGCTTTAGTCAGTGTAGGTGTCCCAGCTATCCCGGAATTAAAAAACAAAAATCAGTTGTTAGCAGGTGAATTAAAGTCTGTGGGTAGCAATGCAGCCTCAGCGCGAGAATTGCGACAACAGCAGTTACGTATGAACCAGCAGACAATCAACAAAATTCTCAGCGTCTACAGCACTCAAAACGCAGGTATTGATCTCAGTCGCGCCGAATTAGGTCAAAGCAGTACTCCCCCAAATTCATTTTTTAACTTGGTGTTAGATAACGTTGATTTGTCGGGAATCAACTTCCAATCGGCAAATCTTCAGCAAGGGAGTTTTAAAGGTAGTATCTTTAGGGGCGTTGGTGAGGATGGACGCTGGGATACTTTCGACGATGCGATCGCTGATTTGAGCCAAGCGCAAATGAAACAAGCTAATTTCACCGATGCTAATCTCAGTCGCGTGATTATGAACCGCAGTGATTTAAACGGCGCTACCCTCAACAGAGCTAATTTATCCCATGCACGTTTAATCGGCGCTGACCTCAGCAGCACCCAGCTAGTAGGAGCCAATTTGCGGGGTGCATTCCTAGAGAAAGCCAGCTTAACTGGGGCTGACATAGGTGAAGCTAAATTCAACGAAGCCAATTTGTATGGGGCGCGTTTAAGTCGCGTCATTGCCATTGGTACACATTTATCCTATGCGAACTTAACTAATAGTGATTGGCGAGGCGCAGACTTATCTGGAGCCTATTTAGACCGGGCTAATCTCAGTAATGCCAACCTCAGCGCCACTCGACTGACTGGTGCTGTTTTGCGCTCCGCTAGATTGGAAAATACCAACTTGGAAAATGCTGACCTGAGTTTTGTCGATTTACGGGGAGCAAATGTGGCAGGTGCTGATTTTCAAGGAACAGTTCTCGCTCCTGTCCCACAAAATCCCGCAGAGCGATTTGTGGAAATGCCAGACTTAGGCGAAATCTCTGCTGTAGTCCAAGGAGTTGATTTTTCTCAAGCTAAAAATTTAGATTCTCGCCAAATAGCTTACATTTGTACCCAAGGCGGTCTGCATTCGAGTTGTCCGTAGGAATTGGGAGTGGGGAATGGGAAATGGGGAGTTTCCTTCCTCCTCTGCCCTGCTCCCCGGCTTCTTCCCCCGTTGGTGTAATTTATCTCCGATGACTTCTTACCTAATTAATCAGTAATAGCGATAATATAAGTATTCAAACGAACTTATAAAATTCAAGATGGTGTGAGGCATCCGGAATGAAGTATCTTCCTTATTTGGTTCCAGCTTTAGTGGCTGGCTCAGTTTTGGGTCTGACTATTAGTAGCCAACCAGCACAGGCTCAGGTAGCATATGGTAGCTATGTTGGTGTAGGTCCGACTGTTGGTCTTACTGATGGTATTCAAGTTGGGGGTGTTGTAGCTGTCCGTTACAAGCTTCTAGAATCACCAATTTCTTTCCGCGCTCAAGCTTTAGTGGGTAAGAATACCGCCGTTGTACCTACAATTTCTTACGATATCCCCCTCAACTGGCAAACTGATGCCTACTTGGGGGCTGGTTTGGTGTTGGCTGGTGGTGATGATTCTTCTCCTGTGGGTAACAAAATCAGTTTTGCCTTACAACCAGGAATTGATTATGTTGTCCCCAATAGTAATACTGTAATTTTTGGTAACGCCATCATTGCTTTTGATGCCTACCGTGACACTGGTGGTGCGGCTGTCTCTGTGCAAGGTGGTGTTGGTTATAGATTTTAAGATTTTATTAAAAGCTTTGATCCCCGTACTGTAGTAGCGGGGTTTATTGTATGTATTTAGGGGATTATTTTTTGGGGTTCCCTTAGCTACAAATGTTTGCACCTGTGAGATTAAGAGTTAGGGACTTTTTAAAAGAAATGTAACGTTCAGAATTGATTTCTGCAAGAGTATAATCGTCGTAAATATTATCTAGTCGTTGATTATGCCATCTATCAATTCTTCTGATAAAAATGATGTCCTTCGTTACCGTCCTCGTCGTCTGCGCCGGACTGAAACTTTACGAAGAATGGTCAGGGAAACAACTCTGAGCGTTAACGACCTCATTTATCCTATGTTTGTGACTGAGGGAGAAGGGCAAAAAGTTGAGATTGCTTCTATGCCTGATTGTTATCGCTATTCCTTAGATTTATTGTTAAAAGAAATTAAGGAAGTGTATGATTTGGGAATTAATGCGATCGCTCTGTTTCCGGTAGTTCCCGAAGAGCTAAAAGATGATACTGGTACTGAAAGCTATAACCCAGATGGACTGGTACAGCGAACTGTCAAAGCTATCAGAGAAGCAGTCCCAGAAATTATTGTCATGACTGATGTTGCCCTTGACCCCTTCACCACTCATGGGCATGATGGTGTAATCGATGACCAGGGTAATATTTTGAATGACCCCACCGTTGAAGTATTGGTAAAAATGGCAGTTTCCCAAGCAGCAGCCGGGGCAAATTTTGTCGCACCTTCTGACATGATGGATGGGAGAGTCGGCGCAATTCGTCGCGCTTTAGATGCAGAAGGCTACATTGATGTGGGAATTTTGGCATACTCAGCCAAGTATGCATCTGCTTATTATGGCCCCTTTCGGGATGCTTTAGATTCTGCGCCGAAATTTGGTGATAAAAAGACTTATCAAATGGATGCAGCTAATGCTAGAGAAGCTTTGAAAGAAATAGAATTAGATATTGCCGAGGGAGCAGATATGGTCATGGTGAAACCTGCTCTGGCTTATCTGGATATTATCCATCAAGTTCGCAACGCCACAAATCTGCCTGTAGCAGCATATAACGTTAGTGGTGAATACTCGATGATTAAAGCTGCTGCTCGCATGGGTTGGATTGATGAGAAAAAGATAATTTTGGAAACTTTAACCAGCATGAAACGAGCCGGCGCTGATTTGATTTTGACTTATTTTGCCAAAGAAGTGGCTTTAATGTTGGCTTGACACTCTCTGTTCTTGATTTTTCTGTGTTCTCTGTGACTCTGTGGTTCGTTTATTTATGGAATTTATTTCTGGGAAATACCTAATTCTAATTTTTAACGAACCGCAAAGAGCGCAAAGTACACAAAGAAAGAAAGAAAGAAAGAAAGAAAGAAAGAAAGAAAGATTATTGTTGTCTTAGATACAAAACCCAGAAAAAATAAAATGATGCGAGTTTTGATTCTGGGTGGAACCGGAGAGGCGGCAGAATTAGCTGCTAAAGTTGCCAATATCCAGGGAATTGAGGCCATCTCATCACTAGCCGGTCGCACCCGTGAACCGTCAATCCCATTAGGCGATTTGCGAATTGGGGGTTTTGGTGGTGTGGCTGGACTAGCTAAGTATCTGCATCAGATGAAAATTGATTTGCTGATTGATGCTACCCATCCCTTTGCTACTCAGATTGCTTTAAATGCGGCGGATGCTGCAATGGAAGTTAAAATACCCCGTCTGAAGTTAATCCGCCAACCTTGGGAAAAAGTGAATGGCGATCGCTGGATTGAAGTTGATAGTATAAAAACTGCCGCCGACGTTCTCGAAAATCAATCACAACGCGTTTTTTTAAGCATTGGTAGGCAGGAAATCGGTGCTTTTTCTCATTTGCATCAAATTTGGTTTTTGATGCGGATGATTGACCCACCTGAGCCACAGGCTTTAGTACCACCGGGAATATTATTGTGCGATCGCGGTCCCTTTCAGCTTGATAATGAAAGAGAAATCCTAATTAACCATCAAATTGATACCATCGTCAGCAAAAATAGTGGTGGTGATGCGACTTATGCCAAGATTATCGCTGCACGGGAACTAAAACTCCAAGTTGTCATGATAAGCCGTCCCCCCGTACCCCCAGGAGAACAAGCCACAGACATAGACGAAGCTTTAGTCTGGCTATCACAGCACTTACATCGGTGACCGAAGCGATTTTAGATCTTAGATTTTAAATTTTGGATTAAATGAAAATCTGAAATCTAAAATATTTGGTCTCAAGCCTCTGGGTTCACGCAGAAGAAAAACAAAAAGTTTTCAAGGACAGGTTAATCCAAAATCGTAAATCCAAAATCCAAAATTAAGTGACTCGGTATTTCTTCCTCTGCGCCTCTGCGTTAAACAAACATAAAAAACGCCCCCCATTTCTGAGAGGCGCTTTTCATTCAGCTAAACTTGATAATTAACCGTTGATAGCAGGTGCTGTTAAAGCAACAGGAGCAACATCAGCAGCAGCCAAGTCTAGGGGGAAGTTGTGAGCGTTGCGCTCGTGCATTACTTCCATACCCAAGTTAGCGCGGTTGATTACATCAGCCCAGGTAGCAATAACCCGACCTTGAGAATCAATTACTGATTGGTTGAAGTTGAAACCGTTCAAGTTGAACGCCATTGTGCTGACACCCAAAGCGGTAAACCAGATACCGATTACAGGCCAAGCAGCTAGGAAGAAGTGAAGTGAACGGCTGTTGTTGAAGGAAGCGTATTGGAAGATTAACCGACCAAAGTAACCGTGAGCAGCTACGATGTTGTAGGTTTCTTCTTCTTGTCCGAACTTGTAACCGTAGTTTTGAGACTCGGTTTCGGTTGTTTCACGTACCAAGGAAGATGTCACCAAGGAACCGTGCATTGCGGAGAATAATGAACCACCGAATACACCAGCTACTCCCAACATATGGAAGGGGTGCATCAAGATGTTGTGTTCTGCTTGGAACACAATCATGAAGTTGAAGGTTCCAGAGATACCCAAAGGCATACCGTCAGAGAATGAACCTTGTCCGATGGGGTAGATTAAGAATACTGCTGTAGCAGAAGCCAAAGGCGCAGAGTAAGCTACACAGATCCAAGGACGCATACCCAAGCGGTAAGATAGTTCCCACTGACGACCTAGGTAGCAAGCGCAACCGATCAAGAAGTGGAAAATTACCAATTGGTAAGGACCGCCGTTGTACAACCACTCATCTAAGGAAGCTGCTTCCCAGATTGGGTAGAAGTGCAAGCCGATAGCGTTAGAGGAAGGAACAACTGCACCGGAGATGATGTTGTTTCCGTAAATCAAGGAACCAGCTACGGGTTCGCGGATACCGTCGATGTCTACTGGAGGAGCAGCTACGAATGCGATGATGAAGCAGGTGGTAGCAGCTAGTAGGGTTGGGATCATCAGAACGCCGAACCAACCGATGTAAATCCGGTTATCGGTGCTGGTAATCCATTCGCAGAAGCGATCCCATACGTTGGCGCTTTGGCGCTGTTGTAAGGTTGTGGTCATTTCTATGATTGCGATATGTGTTTTTAATGAATCAGACACACTGTTTGTTTGTCTGTCCTAATAAACTTAACATCTATTTACGTTTATTGTAAAGTATTAATTTTATTATGAATTTTGCTAAAAACATTAGATTTACTTATATTAAGTGACAATTAAAAATCAAAGTAAATATAAGGTAAGCTGCCTTCAGGAGCTAATAACCAGACGGCGTAGAGGCATAGCGGTACGAAGACAAGCTTGACAGGCCAGTTAAACTCTAACTTCAGCTTGCCATTAAAGACATAGATGATACCCATAAGTAAAGCTAAAATTCCCAGCAAAGAAGTAAGTTGATATTGGTTCATATTCAGGGCTTCTACATAAACTTTTTGCACAAACTGTGCATCGGCAGAATGACCCCAGAGGTGCTGAATGACCCAAGAAGAATCCTGGAGGTTGGGGAGGCGGAACCAAATCCAAGAGGTAAAAACCATCAGTTGGGTTAAGAACCAAGCGACAACTATACCCAGAGGATTTTGCCACAAATGTGCCAAATTTTCAAAGCGATCGCTCATCACATCTGTAAGTCGATGTACCCCCAAAGCTAAACCGTGGAATACACCCCAAACAATAAAACCCCAGGCTGAACCGTGCCAGATACCAGCGATTACCATGACAATAAATAAATTCGTGCAGGTGCGAGTCAAGCCTTGACGCGAACCACCCAAAGGAAAGTAGACATAGTTTCGTAACCAATCGCCTAAAGTCATGTGCCAGCGCCGCCAAAATTCAGCAATGCTGGTGCTGAAATAGGGAAAGTTAAAATTTTCCGGTAAAACTAAGCCGAAGAGTAAAGCACTTCCACGGGCGATATCTACATAACCACTGAAATCCAAATACAACTGCAAGCCGTAGGCAAATGTAGCCAACCACAGATCAATGCTACCCGCCCGTTGTAGATTGCCAAAACATAAATCAACGAAGATTCCCAAATTATCTGCCAAAAGCCCTTTTTTGACTGCGCCCCTAGAAATTAACCAAAGTGCCTGACTCACCCCCTCAGCAGAGGGAAAATTTGGTCTATAGAATTGAGATGCTAGGGTGTGATAACGAGTAATTGGTCCAGAAATCAGTTTAGCAAAGAATAATTTATACGTAGCAAATTTGAGAAAATTTTTAGTAGCAGGCGCACCGCGATAGACATCTACTAAATAAGCAATACACTCAAAAGTGAAAAAGGAAATTCCCAAAGGTGCAATTAATTTAAACGCAGAATCTAGCGAATTGATTTGCAGATTAAAAACATACTTAGAGAAAGTCGGCAGATATTTAAAGCCTAGTAACAATAAAACATTTAAACTTACACCCAGCCACAACAACTTCAACCGACGACGATTCCAATCACTTTGGGCAAACTGCCACTCTTCGTTAGAAAGTTGCCAGTTAACAGCATATTTTCCGTGTGCGGTATTGTTGCCAATTTCCAGCCCCAGACGAAAGTTAATTAAAGTCAGTACCAATAATAAAGGAATGTACTGAATATCCAAAGACCCGTAAAAAACAAGGCTAGCAATCAGCAACGTCCACAGGCGTAACTTCTGGTTATCTACAGACCAGTAAATTCCCAGTACACTCAACAAAAACAGTCCATAGAAAATTGATATAAAGTTCATATTTTAGTCATTGGTCATTGGTCATTGGTCATTGGTTATTTCCCTAATATCCTTAACTTTCCAATTCTTACTTCCTCGGCCAAGCAATCATTGGATCATTAGCTAACCTTTTTGATACTTCGTATGCTCCAAAACGGTTAAGGTGACTAGGGTCAGAAAAGTAATCATTGGTTTTTGTCCAAAGTTGGCTTAAGTCTCTATATATAAATTTGGGATTAGTTGCTAGGGATAACATATGTTGCTGAAATACTTGCTCATATTTCGTGCGGACTGGATCTAAATAATCGGCAGTTAAAGGCATATTGATAAACACTAAATCAATATTTCGAGACTGGGTAAACTGTAAAACTTTTTCAAAGGCATAATCTTGTTCACCTTCTATCAGGAAATCTTTATAATCGTTGTCGTAATCACCTGTAACTTTAGGGTGTTTTTGATAGTGTTCTGTAGGATTGAAACGCACAGATAAAGCTAAAAATCCATCAAAATCCACTGATTGCTGGGTAGGATCTAGCTCGGAATTATCTGGGTTTAACTGTGTCTGTGAGCCTATAATATGAGCAGGTATAAATACAGGCAATGAAAGCAATTGTTTATGCAACATTTTTTGAATCTGGTCACGATTTGGGTAGCTCAGAGAAACGCCAGACAATGCCTGATTTAACCAATCGTTTACTGCTTGATAACTGTTTATTTTTGGTTGTGCTACTACTTGAGGCTGAACAGCAGAATCTTCAGAATTTTGCTGGGATTCATCGCTGTTTGCGGCTGTAAATGCTTTCTGCAATACCTGTTTGTAACCCTCTGATGCTGCGATCGCCCCAAAGGTGACATCTTCCCGATTGCTATTGAAGGCGCGGGAACCATCTGCCCAAAGAATGAGTTTTGGTAGTTCTGATGGCTCTAGAACCTGACGAATAATTAAGTCTACAATTTGTGCTGTTGCACCGTTAATGCCAAAATTAAATACGTCAATATTGGGATAACCCTGATTTGCTAAAGCTTGAGAAAGTGCTACCGGATCAATTCCTCTCAAGGCGCGGGAGGAACCAATAATTAATACATCTGCGGCTTTACCAGTGCTAGCAATTCGCTGTTTATACAATGCTAGTTGTTCGTCTAATTGTCGAGAATTGAAACTGGGCATTTGCGAGCGTGCTGCTAATAAAATAGCCGAGGCGTTAGCTCTTTCTTTGAGTGGACCGGCTCGGAAAATCTTCTCTTGGCGATCATCACTTTCTGTAAACCCAGAATCATTAAAGACACCTTTACTCTCAGGAGGTTGTGTCCCAAACCTGCGATTAAACAATGTTGTCTCACTCTCGTCTGACTGAGAATTCAATGATGGCTCTGGGACAGGGGATAAGGAGCGCGAAATATTAGTTAATTGTGGTGAACTTGGTTTATGGCGAGTAACTAGATAATTCAACATCCAATCAGCTTGCAGAGTCAACAATAAACCCAAAGTCCCCCAAACTAGAGCTACCTTCAGCCCTTGACTATCATAGTTTTGTGGTACAGACTGACCACTATCTGTAAATAGTTGCGTTTCTATGAGCCACTTTTTCGCATTAATGGTAGAGATGCGATTAATCGCGTCTTTACTCCAATGTCGTGTGACTTGTGTAACAAAGTTTTGAACTTCTTCTGAGGTTAAATCGTTACGTAAAACTGGGTGATTATTTTCAGTGGTTAAAAGCTCACTCACATATTCCGCAGTAGCGGCGAATTCTGGGGTGGCTTCTGGAACCAAACGTTGGCGTTGTACTAAATCTACGCCATGATGCCAAAATGGTTCTTTATTACCAGCACGGCGACCGTACACCCGCAGCCCTGCAATACGGGGCATTTTTAACTGGCGCAGAAAATCGGTGACTTTGTGGGCTACTTGTGAGCGGGCGGGGCAAATGGGGGCATCACACATAATATGCAATAAGTCCCCTTTGCGTAGGAGAATGACACGAATACCACCTGTCTTTAAACGCCAATCCAGATCAACATTGAGTAAGCGCTCTAGTAAAAAAATAATGGCGGCTTCATCGCCATCGCTGGCTAATTCCAGGGGTAATGTGGCTAGGGCTGGATGGTTCTTAGCAGGTAAAGTTAGCCAGTCAACCCAGGCTGGTTGTTGATCTGAAGTTGTTTGTCCGTAAACAGTGGCTGCGAGAATACCTTGGGGTGCGATCGCTTCGAGATGATGTGAAATAATCTTTAAACAGTGGGCTTGATCTGGCGCTGGGGCAGTGTTTAAGGGGTCAACAGCCGGAGTACAAAAGATATGTAGGGTTGATTCTTTGAGAGCAGCTTGTACGGATACTTCAGATGCTGACAATATCGAGCTTAACAGCCTGGCGATCGCCTGCACATCTCCCCACCTAGCCCATTCCTTGAGCATCATTTCTGGGGGACGCAGATCCACTCTGAGCATCCAATCAGATGCTGTTTCACCACTGACTTGGGAAACAATTACTGCATCTTGGTAGCCCTCCAGTTTCAAATGCCGTAACTGCTGGGCTACTGGTTCAGCTAATAATGATGAATCAGGGCTATAGCTAGACTGACAAAAGATCCACAGGCGATTAACTACTGCTTGGTTGCGATCTTTGGGCTGATATTGCTTGGTGTTTACCTGTACCGATACCCCTAACGGACTAAGAGTTTCGCTGAGATAGCGGGCAATGGCATTGGGGTCCCCCCGACGTGCCAAACTTTCATTAGAGATAATTAATGCCCCACCCACATGAGTGGATTTTTCCGCGTCTTCCAGGGCTATATCTACCTGTTCTAGATGCCGTTCTAGTTGGTTTAAATAAACCCGATGACACCATGTGGGTCGATATTCCCCTTTCTTCCGCCCATAGACAAATACTTGGTATATTGAGGGTTGTTCGTTACTTGTTAAAAGATCCAAATCTGTTTGCTGTAGTGCGTGAAGCAAGTCAGACAGAGTGCGCCAGCGTTTAGGAAACTCTGAACTTTCACATAGGATGTGTAGATCATTTCCCCGCAATCGGACTTTTACCCCAAAAGAGTTGATTCCTGTGGCTTGGCTTACCCACTGCACTAGTGATTTCTGACTATCTAGTAATACTGTTTTCATGGGCAGTTAACTTTGGTCATTGGTCATTGGTCATTAGTCATTAGCCCTTCGGCTACGCTCAGGGTAAATCATTGGTCATTGGTCAATCAAACATGAACTCAGCACTTTCTTCTACAGACGCGATTAATTGCGTTTTTACGCAGGACTGGGAAACCCTAGTGCCTGGACTTGTAAACTAGAAACATAGGTCTATCACACTTTGCAGTTTTTTTTTAACATTTTTGTTACTTTGTGGGTTGCAAAATCGGCCAAGATAGACATATAGGTCTGGAAGTCTCACAGATGTTGAATGTGCGCGTTTCGTTTTACTCATTTGCCAAAAACCAAGAATCAGCAATGACTCCTACTACCCAAAAAACATCAGACAATACCGGATTCAATCTGCCTTTGTTTAGCATTCCCCAATCTTTCCTCTTACAAATAGGTACAGCGTCTATACTACTTCTGCTAACCACAGAAAAAACCGCAGTAAAAGCCCTACAATCTATGGGGCAAGCCAGTGAAGAATTATTTCGAGGCGATCGCCTACCAATTCTCCCGTTCCCAGAGGACAACACTTTGCATACAAGCGCCAAAAGCGGGGAAAGAGGTTAAAAAATATATTTAAAACCTAAAATACTCATGGTTTTACCCTGAGATTAATTGCCTTGCACAGACGGGATGAATCGCGTCTCTACGATGTAAACAGTAATCAGCTTACAAGAGCAGAAATTATGGGTTCTCTTTTATACAGTTTGTCTCATGGGTTGAATTTCTACCCTGCGTCGGAATTATTTTTGCGTCATCGTCTTCAAGTAGTGGAGGAATTGTGGGAATCTGTACTGCGGCAAGAATGCGGTCAAACAATGGTAGATTTATTGCGACAATTGCGCGATTTGTGTTCGCCAGAAGGACAAGCAAGAAACGATCAAGCCGCATCTGCCGTTAAGTTGATTGAACAACTGAACATCAACGAGGCAATTCGAGCAGCTCGTGCCTTTGCGTTGTATTTCCAGTTGATTAATATCATAGAGCAGGAATATGAACAACGTCAGCAATTAACCCGCTATTCAGAAGGGGAAGCAGAAACGGTAATTCAGGAGGAGACGTTATCAAACGCTACCTACTCCTCTAACCAAAATGAAGATGATGCCATTGTTAACAAAGGCATAGAAACTTGTACAGAGGCGATTAATCACTCTACAACAACAAGTTGGGTTACCAAATCCACAGGAAAACAAAAAGGTACTTTTGCGACTTTGTTTCCCCATTTATTCAAGCTGAATGTACCACCGCAGCAAATTCAACGGCTGATTTCACACCTGGATGTGCGTTTAGTCTTTACAGCCCACCCGACAGAAATAGTTCGTCACACTATCCGCGATAAACAAAGACAGGTGGTAAATCTTCTGCAAAAATTGGATGTGGCGGAAAACCGCACTGAAAGCACCTTGGGAGGATATCCTTGGGAAGCAGCAGACTTGCGAGAACAATTGCTCGAAGAAATTCGCCTGTGGTGGCGGACAGATGAACTCCACCAGTTCAAACCCACGGTGCTGGATGAAGTTGATTATGCCTTACATTATTTCCAAGAAGTGTTATTTGATGGCATTCCTCAACTCTACAAGCGCTTGAAATATGCTCTAGGAAAAACATTCACTTGGCTAGAACCTCCACATAAAAACTTTTGCTCTTTTGGCTCGTGGGTAGGTTCAGATCGTGATGGTAATCCATCGGTTACACCAGAAATCACCTGGCAGACAGCGTGCTATCAGCGTAAAATGGTACTGGAACGATATATAAAATCAGTGAAGCAGCTGATTGAATTATTGAGTGTATCGATGCACTGGAGCGATGTCTTACCAGAACTGCTGGAATCTTTAGAGATGGATCAGTCGCAGTTAGGTGATGTGTACGATGCGCTGGCGCTGCGTTATCGCCAAGAACCCTATCGTTTGAAATTGGCTTATGTGCTGAGGCGGTTGGAAAATACCCGCGATCGCAATGTAGCCTTGTATAACCGCGAAAAATCACCCAAGGAAGACTCCCCCATGTATCGTTCGGGGTCGGAGTTTTTAGCCGAACTGCGGTTAATTGAACGTAACTTGACCGAAACTGGTTTAAGTTGTCGGGAGTTAGAAACTCTGATTTGTCAAGTCGAAATTTTTGACTTTAACTTGACTCAGTTGGATATCCGCCAAGAATCAACGCGACACTCTGATGCTTTAAATGAGATTCTGGAATATCTGCAAGTCTTACCCCAATCCTATAACGAGCTATCGGAAGAACAGCGAGTGGCTTGGCTAACTGGGGAACTGCAAACCCGTCGCCCATTAATTCCGGCAGAATTGCCATTTTCGGAAAAAACCAATGATGTAATTGAAACTTTCCGGATATTGCGATCGCTACAGCAAGAGTTTGGTGTCAACATCTGCCAAACTTACATTATTAGTATGTGCCGCGAAGTTAGCGATGTCTTGGAAGTTTTGCTCTTAGCCAAAGAATCCCGACTGTTTGACCCAGTGGTGGCTGTAGGGACTATTCAGGTTGTCCCCTTATTTGAGACGGTAGAAGACCTACAACGCTCTAGAAGCGTCATGCGGCAGCTATTTGAACTCCCGTTATATCGAGCTTTATTAGCAGGTGGTTATGAAGCACTCAAAGCCATTCAGCAAGAAGGCTCTTCATTGCCGATTGTCCCCACTACGGCTTCTCCCCTCACCCCTAACTTACAAGAAGTGATGCTGGGGTATTCTGACAGCAATAAAGACTCTGGTTTTTTAAGTAGCAACTGGGAAATTCATAAAGCCCAAAAATCACTCCAGACAATCGCGGAAGGATATGGTCTGAGTTTGCGGATTTTCCACGGACGCGGGGGTTCTGTGGGACGAGGTGGCGGTCCAGCTTATGAGGCGATTTTGGCTCAACCAGGACACAGTATTAATGGGCGCATCAAGATTACTGAACAAGGGGAAGTATTAGCTTCTAAATACTCTTTGCTGGATTTAGCTCTGTATAATTTGGAAACCATTACTACGGCTGTAATTCAAGCTAGTTTATTACGTACAGGGTTTGATGATATTGAACCTTGGAATGAGATTATGGAAGAATTAGCAGTGCGATCGCGTCAACATTATCGCAATTTGATTTACGAGCAGCCAGATTTTATCGACTTTTTCCACCAAGTTACCCCCATTGAAGAAATTAGCCAGTTGCAAATTAGTTCTCGTCCAGCGCGACGTCCATCGGGAAAGAAAGATTTAAGCAGTTTACGAGCTATTCCTTGGGTATTTAGCTGGACACAAACCCGGTTTTTGCTGCCTTCTTGGTATGGTATCGGCACAGCTTTACAGGGATTTTTGGATGAAGAAGAAGAATCAGAAGAACACCTGAAATTGTTACGCTACTTTTATCTCAAGTGGCCATTTTTCAAAATGGTAATTTCCAAGGCAGAAATGACCCTAGCCAAAGTAGATATGCAAATGGCACATCACTACGTCCAAGAGTTGGGTAATCCTGAAGATCAAGCCCGACTAGAAAAAGTTTTTCAGCAAATTGCTGACGAATTTTATCTTACCAGGGATTTAGTGTTAAAAATTACTGGTAACACTCGGCTTTTGGATGGTGATCCTGTTTTACAACGTTCAGTACAGTTACGTAATGGGACAATTGTACCTTTAGGATTTATCCAAGTTTCCTTACTCAAACGCTTGCGGCAGTCCCGTAATATTACTGCTACTTCTGGTGTAATTCATTCGCGTTACAGCAAAGGTGAGTTACTGCGAGGCGCACTGTTAACGATTAACGGTATTGCGGCTGGGATGAGAAATACAGGTTGACCGAAGAGGCAGGGGAGCAGGGAGCAGGGAGCAGGGGGGATTTGGAATTCCCCTGCCAAAAGGGTTCTGAGCAACTAAATTTATTTATCCTCAAAGGAAAAATATTTATTTCTAGATGCTTTGCACAAGAAATAATGCGTCCTTGTTTCAGAGCAACTACATTGATCTATGGGGTCTTCTCCCCTGTCTCCTGCTCCTGATCCTCTTTTTTGACCAGTTGATACCAAAAAATAAATTACCCAAAAACCGTAGGGTGGGTATAGCCAAAGGGGCATGGCTCCGCTAAAGCGCAGCGTAACCCACCATTGCTAGAAATAGCTGAATTAATGAACTCATGGTTAAAAATAGATTGTTAACTTGCACCTTTTTAGCTTTAACATCAGGATTTTTTGGTGGTTACATCGGTGGACAAATGACATCGATGCTGCATAACCAAAAATGCCAAAATCAAGCTTGGGGTTTAAAGGTGATGTGTAATGTTTGGGTAACACCCGGAGCCGCTTGGCAAGGTACTACAACCGGATTATGGACAGGTACAATTTTAGGAGCGTTTGTTGGCGGTTCCATCACACGCCTAGAACCTTAGCTACATTTAAAACATATAGTTAAATATACTTAAATCCCAGTCATTGAGTGCAGATATAATGCGATCGCCATCTGAGAAAAATCCAGGCGATATTTTCAGTATATTAATAGTAAATATTTATACTTAATGGCTGGGTAATGGAGACTGGGTTAAGACCCTTTTGGTGTCTCGGTTTTATTATCCGTTTATGCCCTAACCTCCTTGGCGGTTGCTATATGACGCGATACCCACGTACAAAAATAGTCCTTTCCACTGCAATTGAGCCTATTTTTTGGTAAAGTTACTATCCCAATCACAGCCAAATTATTACGTAAGACAAATATAAATAATGGCTAATTTTTATACAAAAATATTTGTACATCACCTGATTAAAGGCTGAAAACCTAAATATTTAAGGATTTTTTCGCAATTAATCACGGTGGCATGGATAAAACAATACATACTCCCAAAGCGATGAATTTTTGTAAATACTTATGGTGTAAAGAATTACAGTGCGTATAAAATAAATCTGTTCCAAAAAATTCACAACCTTAATATATGTATCTCACCAAAGATAAACTGCAACACCTCAACACCGTTACCCATGAAGGAAAAATCGTTGTCCTAGCTACCGATGCCGATGGCGTAATTTCCTACACCGTTAAGCAAGATGGTTTTGAAGACAGTTATCTCAATACACCAGCAGACCAAAGAACTGGATGGGAAAATTGGCAGGTGCTAGACTTCCCTGATGAACAAGATGACCAGTCAGTAATTGCAAAAGAAAAAGCCGAACTGACTTATCAACAAGATACCAGTAAATATCTTCTCAAGTCCCGCTACAAAACCAAAGATGAAACAGCTGTCGCCCCAGTACAAGTTATTTCCGCACTAGAACATATTTATATTTTCCGCCAATCTAAAACTAACACCCTATTGGTCGATCGCTTTGTCGTAGATGGCATGACCAATAAGCTGAACCGTAAGTTAGAAGTACGGTTTAAGCGGAGTCGGCAGAAGCACACACCCACAAAAAACATGAACAAGGGGTCTAATGGGCTTGTTGATATCGACACCTTAGACTTCCGTGATGCTAACGGTAATTTGTTCTACGAACCCACCACAGAATTATGTTTAGTCAATCACCTGCACCAAGGCTGGTTTTCTGTGGTTTTAGTTCCCACTGTTGAAAATGACGTTTATCGCTGGCATATTTTCGCCTACAACAGCCAAACCCAGAAAGTCGAATTAACCACTATTCGCGCCTCGGAAGAAGGACTATTTGACGTTCAAGATTATACTTTTTTTGCAGAATCAAACGATACCCTAGTGCCTCGCAAAATTCCTGGTGTGATTAAACGCACTTTGGAAATTGGTGACTCTCACCCCACCAATGGTTTATCAGCGACTAAATACGATTTACAACAAGAACAGGAAACCCAATCCGGGGATAAACAACTGTTGAAAATTTCCACCAAGTTAATGTTAGCAGTTCCCACAGATAAAGGCACAGCAGCATTAAGTTTTGCCATTGCCGGAGATGGAACCCTAGCAGAAATTGACGAAACCCCGGAACGCAGCATTATTCGCAGTCGTCAGCGAGAAATATTGTTACCTTTAAACACCTTAGACGAAATCAAAGCCCTTGCAGACAAAACCCCGCCGCCCCAAGGAATAATTACCGGGTTAGCAGTGGGAACCGATGCAGAAAATGCGGAAGATTTGGTGAAAATCTCCACAGAAGGTAAAGCAGGAGAATTAGCCAATGGCGACCTCGTAAAAATTACAGGAACCAGTGATTATCAAGGTCTTTATTCCACCAAGAAAATAGACGATCATACCTTTGAAATTGACCAACCCACACCAGTAGATAATTTGGGTTATTGGGAAAAAGAAGACCCAGAACAAGCGGGTTTAATCTTTGACGGAATGATTACAGCCTATCAAAAGACCACTAATGGTAAATTGCGCGTTATCTGCGAGAATCATGGTTTAGAAAATGGGGATGAGGTGCAAATTATCGGCACAGATGCCTATAACGATACCTATCCAGTTCAGAAAATTGATTATACCAATTTTGTCATTCAACGCCAGTGGCCCAAGGGAGAAGCCGTCAATGTCAAAGTTGTGTCTCGCAAACGGCGCGGTGTTGTGCTGGATGGGGTGAACGACTATATCGAAATTGCCGATCCCTTTGGCAAAAACAAAAACTTCACCCTTTCTGCTTGGATCAAGCCGGCGCAGATCAATACTGGGGCAACCCAAGCTGTGATGGGCAATGATCTATGGAAACCTTCGCTGTGGATTGCGCCTGACAACGGCGGATTGCACTACATGGCGTTTGACGCACCCAGCCAAGAGTCTGTCTTGAGCGGCACCCTCGACAACTTTTTTGACCAGGCGGAGACTTGGGTTCATGTAGCCTGGGTGAAAGATGGCAACCGTTTCAGGTTCTATAAAAATGGCGTGGAATTTGCTGTTGTTGAGGATGTACCGGAAAAGCTTTACAGTTATCCATCCAGCAATTATCAGTTCGGAAAAGTAGGCCAAGACTTTTTCTCTGGGCATCTGGCCGAGGTACGGATCTGGTCGCTGCCCCAAAGTGCGGACACCATCAAAAACAATATGTACCTGCAACTGCGGGGCAAAGAGGTGGGCCTGGAAGGGTATTGGCGCTTGGGCGGCATTGCCGAAGGCAAGGTGAGCGACTTCTCTATCCATGGCAATGAGGGCACCGTTTATGGCGATCCCTATGTCAGTGCCGCTACCCTCAGCCGCAAGCTGGCCAGCGGAGCCGATGCCGTGAAATACAGCAATTCTGACCTGTTTGCCGTAAGCCAACGCGCCACCTATGAAGAAAGCTTTGAGTTCAAGGTCAATGCTTCCAAACCATTGACGCTGGCGGATCTGAACAATGCCGATGGTCGGGGGCAAGGTACCAAGATCTTCACCTTCTCCCACTGGGGCAAAACCAGTCGCAGCGCCAACGACACCCTTGCGGTCTCGGCGGTGCAAGATGAGTTTGAAGATCTGGGGAAGGGCTGGTATCGGGCTTCCTGTACCCTAACGATTCCCGATGAGATCAGTCTGCTCCGCTCCTTTGAGATTACCAATGTTCAAGGCAATTGGAATTCTCTAGAAATTCGCAAGCACCGCATTCGTCTGCTGTCTGATGCGATTACAGCAGCAAAATACACCGATGGTATTGCACTTACAATCTTGGCGGATGAACAGGCTGGATTCATTGCCAAGCAGAAAGAATTAGTCCTCAAACAGGCAGAAGAAAACGTCCTACGCAAAGAAAGGCAAGACCTAGAAATAAAAATCGCTGCCTATCATGCTCAGGATGGGACTCGGGCAGAGATTGATACGCTGAAGCAGCAGGTTGCGTCGCTCATCCACAAAGAGCAAGATTTGTTGTCTCGATTGCGCGATGAAAATGATAAAACACCAAATCTCTCCTCTGCGCTGAACCAAACGCAACAAGATCTAGCCGCAAAACGGAAAGAGCTGGCTGGTCGAGAAACGTTGTTGACGGGAGCAGATGATAAAAATGTTTTGATAATGCATTTGACCTTCCTCCAATTACATATAAATGATATTTATAGAAATATTGGGGCGAATGGTATGGCCGATTTTATGGTAGCCCCTCTAAGGAAAGAAGTGCAAGACCTAGAAACAAAAATCGCTGCCTACGCAGAGATTGACAAGTTGAAGCCGCAGGTTGCGTCACTCATCCACAAAAGACATCTCCGAAAACTATCAAACCCTTGCAGTTACGATATTTTTGGTGAGCGATCGCTAACTGCAAATATCCTGAGATTCTACGGTAGAATAGGTGTTAGAAATGCGTGTTGTTGGTAATTAGCCAAAAGTAGGATCTCTTTGAGGTAATTTTATTATAAATAATTTCAAGTTTTTATAGTTACAAAATAAATGTGCCAATGCGTAATCTAACGAGTCCACAAATAGTCATAATTATCTGCTCGTATTTAGAGGAATTTAATCTAAATCTTTCTTGAGCTACTCTAAATATCTTCACTAAACGAATTAAATGTTCTACAAATATGCGCTCTGATGCCAGTTCTTTATTTTGAATTTTTTGTTCAGAACTTAATTCTTTTTTTCTAGGCTTTTTTTCAGGTGTTTTAATTGATTTCTCTCCTTGGTAAGCTTTGTCACCGGAAAATTTTTGTTTCTCTTCAAACCCATTTTTATTTTCCCGAAATAAATTTATGTCACTTTTTCGTCCTGGCTCACCAGCTACTACATCAACAATATCTCTACCATTAGGCAGAACAATTAATTGACTTTTTCTAGTGTGCATTTTCTTCTTACCTGAGTAATATTTTTCCTGCTGTTGATACTCTGAAGGTCTTTCTATGGGCTGTTCATAGCTATCTACGATTAGTTCAAAGTCTGTTAAAACTTCTTTAACAATTTCATAGTCACTGGAGTTTTTTTTACCTGTTCTACTAAACTTGGTGGTAATAATTCTCCCAATAATGGCAACCAATAGTTAAACGTATCATTTGCAGTTGTTTCACTCACGCCAAATTGAATACCCAATAGTTGAAATGTGGTTAAATGTCGTAAATATGTTAGGGTGAGAATTATTTGCTCCGATGGTGATAATTTTGGTCTGCGACCACCTCCACCCAGAATAATTCTCACTTTTCTATCTTCAAGCAATTCTCGTTTATGATTGTGCAGTTTAATGGCTTTGTCTAAAAGTTCCTGC
>NZ_CP007203.1:3580482-3581480 GCF_000340565.2 Nodularia spumigena CCY9414 | reverse complement strand
CCCAGAGGGATTGAAGTAACAGACCCTCTCAAAAAAACGGTTCTTATTGACAATACTATGTGGTTAGACAGCTAATTAAGAGGGACAGTTTGATGGTAAAAAAGAATGGTCTCGTCAAATTAACAAGACCCGAAATAAATGTTACCCTCATTCTATCAACCAATCCTATCCAAGTACCTCAGCCGTACACAATTAATTACTCTAAAAATGCTGGTATGGTTGCTACAAAGTCAGAAACAAGTAAAAATAGAAAGATTGGCTGCTACTATACCTTTACCAATACAACAAAATAGCCGTCGTCGTCACTTACGGTAATCCGGCTCTTGAAACATTATCAATTAGTGGTGATTGGGGATAGAGAATTTCATGGGATTGAATTAGCCAGTTGGTTGCACCGTCAAGGTTTAAAGTATGTTTTTCGTACAAAAAAAGGACACTACTTTTCGGAAAAAAAGGCAAGATTTTCAACCGCTACATACGATTCCACTTTCTCCCGGTGACCGCCGATTTTATCCTGATGTCAATCTCACACAAAATAAAGGGTTTGGTCGTTGTAATTTAGCAGTTTATTGGAAACGAAAATATCGTGGCAAACAAGAGAAAGAGCCTTGGTATTTATCAACTAATCTGACAGATGTATCAACGACTGTCAAAATATATGGTCAACGTTTTGGGATTGAGGCTATGTTTAAAGACTGTAAAACTGGTGGCTATAATCTAGAAGGTTCTCAAGCTTCTCCTGATAGGCTTGTCCGTCTGATTTTATTAATTGCTATAGCAATGACTTCTGCATGGTTACAAGGTCAAAAAACTCAATTTTCTAGACAACAATCTTATGTCTGTCGTCCAAGTGATTTGAACAGAAACAGAAAAAGACATAGTGCTTTCTGGATAGGCTTATACGGATACAATTGGATAATTTCGCTGAATGGGTGTCAGGATTTGGTCTTGGAAATGATGGCTGCCGTTCGCAATAAGCAGGCATTTTATCAGCAGGG
>NZ_CP007203.1:3563335-3580422 GCF_000340565.2 Nodularia spumigena CCY9414 | reverse complement strand
TGCTGGTATGGTTGCTACAAAGTCAGAAACAAGTAAAAATAGAAAGATTGGCTGCTACTATACCTTTACCAATACAACAAAATAGCCGTCGTCGTCACTTACGGTAATCCGGCTCTTGAAACATTATCAATTAGTGGTGATTGGGGATAGAGAATTTCATGGGATTGAATTAGCCAGTTGGTTGCACCGTCAAGGTTTAAAGTATGTTTTTCGACAAAAAAAGGACACTACTTTTCGGAAAAAAAGGCAAGATTTTCAACCGCTACATACGATTCCACTTTCTCCCGGTGACCGCCGATTTTATCCTGATGTCAATCTCACACAAAATAAAGGGTTTGGTCGTTGTAATTTAGCAGTTTATTGGAAACGAAAATATCGTGGCAAACAAGAGAAAGAGCCTTGGTATTTATCAACTAATCTGACAGATGTATCAACGACTGTCAAAATATATGGTCAACGTTTTGGGATTGAGGCTATGTTTAAAGACTGTAAAACTGGTGGCTATAATCTAGAAGGTTCTCAAGCTTCTCCTGATAGGCTTGTCCGTCTGATTTTATTAATTGCTATAGCAATGACTTCTGCATGGTTACAAGGTCAAAAAACTCAATTTTCTAGACAACAATCTTATGTCTGTCGTCCAAGTGATTTGAACAGAAACAGAAAAAGACATAGTGCTTTCTGGATAGGCTTATACGGATACAATTGGATAATTTCGCTGAATGGGTGTCAGGATTTGGTCTTGGAAATGATGGCTGCCGTTCGCAATAAGCAGGCATTTTATCAGCAGGGGGTGATGGCTATGATGCTTATACAGCAGCCTCTTTAACTTCTTTGTCGCCCCCTCAAGTACAGCACTTGAGGGGGCGACAAAAATGGTAAAAGTATTACTCCCAGAGGGATTGAAGTAACAGACCCTCTCAAAAAAAACGGTTCTTATTGACAATACTATGCGGTTATTAGACAGCTATTAATAAAATTGCTAATTTAGAGATTTAGCATAGAAGTTTATCTATCAAATCATCATAAATTTACCTCTCATTCTTATTGCTACTTATTGACAATACATTCTGATGACATTTTGTCATATTAATGACTGCTCAAAATCTTTTCTCCCTACAAATGTCTGATTTTATTCTTTATTTACATTTTGATTTCAGTAATTACCGCTTGTGACAGTTGAAGGTGCGGAATGTGGGTTCCAAATCAATAAAAAGCCTAGAGGATAAGATTTTTGAATTCCGCCGTACAGTAATAGCTAGCTAACGGCTTCCGCACCATACAATTGAGAACTTTTCTAGGTGAACAGATCAATAATGCTGTCAATGATTGGTTGCATAATTATCTGATATGATATCGAGCGACTTCTTTTCCTACTACATAAACAGATGCGATCGCAGATGGTAAAGGATGGTCAGGAGCTACTAACAGAAAATCAGCATCTAAACCTGGAGCAATTTTACCTTTGCGATCGCTAATTTTGACAGATGCTGCTGGTCGGCTGGAAACTAATGACCATGCTTGTTCAAAAGACATTAACCCTAACTCTTTTAACTTGAAGGGCGCATAAAATAAGGAAGGATAATGGTAATCTGAACAAAGACAATCAAGAACATTATGTTTAACTGCTTCAGCTACACTCATCAAACCCAGGTGAGAGCCACCACGCACTAAGTTAGGCGCACCCATGAGGACAGCGGCACCATATTCACGAGATTTCGCAGCTAAGTCTACATTAGCGGGGAATTCGGCGATCGCTACTTGGCGTTGTTCACTGAGTGCTACCTTTTCCGGGGTGTCATCATCGTGGGAAGCGAGAGAAATACCGTAGGTGTGGGCTAAATCCACCAGTTGTTCTAGTTGAGCGTATCCTTCATGTCGCCGTTCTGTTACTTGTGTGATTAATTGTTCGATTTCTTCTATGGACATAGATGATCTTTGCTTCACACTGTTGAGATATCGGCTAAATCTTTTTTGATTTCCTGGAGGTGGTAAGTGGTCGTTGATCGACAAAATCTGCACGCACCCAGATCCTAGCCAATCACACAACTCTTGATGTCCGGCGATATTCGCTTCTTCATGTCTGATATGAATGCGATGGTTGCAATTTAAAATTTGTTTTCCTATCCCTAAGATGAAGTCAATTAACTTACGAGCAGATTCTCGGCTACGTAAACCTGGTTCGTAGGAGTCGGTGATGGAGCAATAAAAAGTTGTGATCCCTGATGCTAAGAGGTTGCGGTCATTATCTGCGATCGCTATTGGTAGAGGAAAGTTGACTCCGGGGCGGGGACAAATCATTCTTTCAAAAGCATCACCGTGTAAGTCAATAATCCCTGGTAACATCTGGAGTCCTTGAGCATTTACCAGATGAAATCCATCAGGAGTAATTGCCTGATCAATGCTGGTAAATTGCCCATTTTCAATGAGAACCGTAGCATCTTTTAACCACCCATTGGGAGTTAGTGCATTTACTCCTTGGATAGCAATTTTTGTGTTGTTTCGTGTTGATGAATCTAGAATAGTTTGGTTGGTTTTCACTGATTTAACTCACTTTTGGCTGTGCGTGGTAGACCCATTACTGAATTTTCCGTAAATAAAAATACATCTACCCCTTGTGGATAGGCTTGATGATTCTCCATGCAGAATTTGACATAAAAATCGCTGTGGAATGTGTGCAAACCCATCGCCTTCAGACACGGGTTAGTGAGCAATCATCTGTGAAGAAATCGATTTTATAATAGGACTTACGCAAGAACTCTCTGAAACCTCTTGACTTCTCCCTTGGCGCTAAATTACCCCTCAATCAACCCATCTTGTTGGCGGAGTCGGTGAACGTTGATGACACAGGTAATATCATTGAGTATGGTGTAACTGGACTGCGGGGCGATCGCATGGAGTTATTTTTTGAAAATGACTGAAGAAAACCCCTGGGACAAGGAATATGTAATATCTAGATGAGCCACCTTCTCACCTTGGCAGAAAGTAAATCAATCAGACCTGTAGCAATGACCAAAATAATCAGAATTGCACAGACTTTTTGGTATTGAAAAGAACCAAAGCTTTGGTATAATGAAACACCAATACCACCAGCACCGACAATTCCCAAGACAGAAGCAGAACGGACATTAGACTCAAATCTATAGAGAGTAAAAGAAGTCCATAAAGGCATTACTTGAGGAATCACTCCATAAATAACTTCTTGAATGTGACTTGCACCAGTGGCTCTAATTCCTTCTACAGGGCCTGGCTCAATTGATTCTACAGCTTCTGAAAAGAGTTTACCTAAAACGCCGGTAGTATTCACAAATAAGGCTAATACACCAGCAAAAGGCCCTAAACCTACAGCTACTACAAATATTAGTGCAAAGACGATTTCATTAATCGCACGCATAGCATCTAAGACTCGACGTGTCGGTTGTACAACCCAAATTGGACACATATTATTAGATGCTAGGATAGATAGAGGAACAGCTGTAATTGCCGCCATTAAAGTTCCCCAAACTCCCATAGAGATAGTAATGACAGTTTCTGAGAAATAATAATCCCAATCGCTAAAATCTGGCGGAAAATATGCATTTACATATTCCACCATATTCTCTCCTTGTTGTAGCAGTACAGGGAAATTTAACTCACTTTGACGAGAAGAAAAAATCAATGCAGCACCAACCACTAAAAGAAACAAAACTCTTTTAGTGTTCAGAAGTTTTGCCTCTTTTTCTAACATTGCTATTACGGTAGGAGATGCATTAGTAATTATCTTATTTCGTGACGGCACTTTGTTCTAATTCCCATCTAATTTTATTGAATTTCTTGGAGTTGCTGATTGAGTTCTGTTATCTTTTGCTGTTTTTCTGATTCATTCAGATTTGTTTGAGCTTGAATTTCTTGGATATTTTTAGCAATGTCTAATTCTCGAATTGTGTGCCAATTTTTATCTTCAGCCTGTACAAACCTAGAAACTTCAAACGGTGCTAACACTTCAGCATCTTGATAATTATAGAAAAAGTTGCGTAATTTCTCTTTAATATCTGCTGGTAAATCCCGACGATAAACAATTGGATCACTGGGAATTAGTGGTGATTGCCAAATAATTGCAATTTTTTGTCTGGCTGTAGGGTTGGTTCTTTCTAAACGACTTAATGCTTCATTACTGATAGTAGCGACATCTATCTGGTTATTAGCTACAGCCAAAGCTGAGGCTTCATGACTACCAGCAAAGATTAACCGTTTAAAAGCCTTCTTAGGGTCAACATTATTTTGTGTAAAAATATAGTAACTGGGAACTAAAAACCCAGAAGTAGAATTAGGATCATTAAAAGCAAAAGTCAGCTTACCTGCATTGTTAATTATGTATTTATCCCCACCTGCTGCTTTAGCTGACGCAACAATGGGATTATCTTTATTAGTAATTAAATGCGAATAGTAGCCTTTACTACCATCTGCACTCACAACCTGAGCAAAAGCTTCTGCATCAGCGACTTTTGACGCTTGAATATAAGATTTCCCACCTAACCAAGCAGCTTGAACTTTACCAAAACGCATGGCTTCTATCAATGCTGCATACTGTGTAACGTAGAAGGGTTTAATGGGAATCCCAACTTCCTCAGACATAGCAGCAGCGAAGGGTTCCCAGAGAGGTTTTTGATTGGACTGAGATTCTGTAGACAGAACACCAAAGTTAATTTCTTTAATGGTTGCGGCACTATTATCAGTATTAGAAGTACAGGCTGAAAGTAACTTGGCAGTTGCCAAAGTCATAGTAAACAAAGAAGCTTGCTGAATAAATAATCTTCTGTTCATTAGTTAAGTGTCAGTTATAGGATAGAAATAAAAAAATGGGAAATCTGATTTATTCAGGACTTACGCAACAATTGCCAAAAATCTTGATTTATCTAACCGCCAAGTCGCCTTCGCGTAGCGTCTCCCCTTCTCCCAAAGGGAGAGGCTAGCGCCAAGGGAGAAGAACGCCAAGAAAACGTAAATTATGCGTAAGTCCTATTATTATTGCCAATACTGGGTAGTATCTATTGAGCATTGACAGTTAATAGTTCATCGATTTTACAAAATATAGCCACCATTTTTGAAACATCTTTTAATAAGTTTTATCATATTTTGATGGGAATTATAGAATTAGTTCGCCATGTCCTCGCATCACCAGTTCTTCTACTGCTGTACCGTAAATTTGATTGAGCTTGTTGTCATCTAGTTCTAAAGTTGCACCATCAAATATTATTTCTCCATCTCTGAGAGCGATCGCCCGATTAAAGTAACTATGCAACACTTGAATCTGATGTAAGGAAGTTACTACGGTGATTCCGCTTTGGCGATTTAGCTGCACAAGTAACTCCATGACTTTACGCGCCGACTCAGGATCTAGGGAAGCAATGGGTTCATCAGCCAGGATAATTTTCGCTCCTTGCACTAAACAGCGAGCGATCGCCACTCTTTGCTGTTGTCCTCCAGAAAGCAGAGATGCCCGTTTATAAGCGTGTTCAATAATGCCTACTCGTTCTAGTACAGCAAGAGCGCGAAGTTTTTCTTCTTTAGTAAATAAATGTAATGTTGAGCGTAAAATAGACAATCTTGCTAAGTTACCAATAAGAACGTTTTCTAGAACTGTCAGCCGATTGACTAAATTAAACTGTTGAAATATACAGCCTATGTAGCTTCGTAGAAACCTAATTTTAGAAGATGCTTTTCCTTTGCTTTGTAAAACGGTGTCAAAAATATGAACCGTGCCGGCATCTCCAATCTGTAAACCATTTATGTGCCGCAAAAGTGTAGATTTGCCTGAGCCAGATGCACCTATAAGGGTAACCATTTCTCCTTCATTAATTTTGCATGATATGTGTTTTAGTGCTGTCTTACCTTTAAAACTCTTGGAAAGATTACTAATTTTTATAGTCACTGTACTTGTTGTTCTTTAACACCTGCTCTACTTATAAAATTAGCATTATTTGGTTAAGAAACAATTAAGCAAAGGATAAATTCATGTTTAACCTCTTTTGCGGAATTCCCCATCCCCTTATCTAAAGCTAAAAATCGAGTCTTATTTACTTTAGTATCTTCTAGATTATAACCACCGATTTTACAATCCTTGAAGAATTGCTCAATTCCCCATCGGCATATATAGAGACATAAAGTTTATTGAAGATTTTGCAGACTCGTTTAAATATACCAAGGTGATTTTGATCCTTTTTTTCGATATTTTCTCTTCCAATAAACAGCAATATTAAATAAACCGTGAGTTGATGTTTTTTAGTTCGCTCTACTCTGGGGTCTTTGATATCCGCAAAATGTCCCACTCAACTCTGTTGAATACTGCCAATGTCTGCCACTTGTGTTGACTTTCTCTGACCACTAGAATTTTTGGGAGCATCAGCAGATTTAGTTTCAAAGCCTTGTGACATCAACCTGACTCCTAATATTGGTGACAACAGCATTGAAGTTTTCTCATTTCTTTTGCTCAGTTGTCAAGTACGTTTTTGCTCCAGTTCTTTATGCTTATCTTCTTTGATTTTTCAAGTTCTTATTATACCAATTTAGATGAGCTTACCCTGGTTTGTGGCGTAGCTTTAGCAATCATTATTCCCCACACAAGACTAAAACGAAATTTAGTTGTACGCTCTATATCAAATTGTGCAGAGGTTAGTAAACTATGTAACTCTTTTTGAGTGTAACACTGCTTATAAGCAGGGTCAACGAACTTCAATATAAAATCACATATTTGACACGATAAATAATCTTTACACCAATCTAAAATAAATACTTTACCTTCTGGTTTTAAAACACGTCTTATTTCGATTAATGCAGCATTAGGGTCATCAAAATAATGAAATGCACTGGCAGATACAATTACATCAAAACTATTATTTGCAAATGGTAAATTTAACACACTTGCATTCTGAAATGAGACATGAGAATAAGTACGACATTTCTGTTTAGCTACGAGGAGCATTGCTTCGGAAATGTCTACTCCAGTCATCATTTGCTGTGGATTTTCGGTTAGTAATAATTGCTCAAACTCTCCTGTTCCACAGCCAATATCAAGCACTGTTGCTTCTGGTGCAATCTCTGCCCAAATTTTAAAAATAGATAATGTCTTGGCAATGTAAGTATTCCAACGCTGGTCATATAAATCTGCTATCTGGTCATATTGTTTGCGAATTACTGTTTCACTCATAGCTATTTTTTGTTGGATGATGGATATCAATAGATAATAGAGTTATATCTGTAGTATCAACCCGCACTTCATTGACAATGCTATAGATAAATTTTTCAAATAGCTGGGAATATATCAAAATGTAACAATATTATCTAAGGTTCAGGTTAATTCATTTAACAACATTTGAGTAAATTGGTGGACTGGACTATTAACAGATAAGCTACTGCGCCGGATGACAAATAATTCTTTGCGTAAGGTTTTGCCATCTACATCTATAGGAATGGCGTGTAGTAACCCTGCTTGTACCTCTTGAGTAACAGATTTTGACAGCACAATTGAAACTCCTAACCCTGCTTGTACAGCTCGTTTGACAGCTTCTGTGCTACCTAATTGCATGGAAATTCGTATCTTGTGAACTTGCTCACCAAAGAATTGTTGTAGCAAGCGCCCAGTACCTGTGCCTCTTTCTCCACCTAACATTTCGATATTTTCTAGATGAGCTTTGGGTACTTTTGGCAAATTCCGCCAAGGATGAATCGGTGGCACTATGAAGACAAGTTCTTCACTTTGCCAAAGTTGCGCTGTAAACCCAGGACGGTTATCCCACCACTCCATCAAGGCTATATCTACTAATCCAATTTCTAGCTGGTTAGCGATCGCCGGATTAGTATCAATTACTAAATCAACTTCATCGGAGTTACCATACTGTTCCAAATGATATTTTAAATACGGGGGTAAGAGGTAGATACCAATATTAGAACTCGCCCCAATTCTCAATTCTGTGGATTTTAGGGCTGAAACTGCTCTTTGTGTCACCAAAATTAGACTTTCAGCATAGGGAAGTAATTTCTGTGCCGCAGGAGTCAATTGATTACCCTTGCGATCGCGGATAATCAGTTGAGTGTTTAAAGATGTTTCTAACTTTTTAATGTGTTGTGAGACAGCAGGTTGAGAAATTCCCAGATGTTTGGCAGCTTGGTGAAAACTCCCTGTGTGGACAACGGCTAAAAAACTTTCTACGTACTCGAAGTTCATATGTGCAAGAGGCTGGGGGACAAAGAAGATCAGGAGAAAAAAAAGGGAACAATTTTTCTGCCTATTCCCAATCCCTAGTACAAGTCGGCGTAAATAAACAGACTATTCAATAGGACTTACGCACAAATTACGGAATAACGAACCACACCAGACGCAGAGGACACAGAGGAATAAGGGTTTGAGAGGGTTTTTGCGTAAGTCCTGTTCAAAATCAATGACAAACCTCTATAATAAGCTTTTTGATTTTTAACTTCACGGCGGTACTAGTCCTTAAGACAATTAACTGCTCCCTGTGGCTTTTGACCTTGCAGGGCTTGCAGAATATTTTGGGCGGATTCTAGGGCAATGTTCCGCCGTAGATCATCAACGGCAGACCCAATATGGGGAGTGAGAAAGGTTTGATTGGTGTTTTCTAATAATGACTGGGGTATGGTGTGGGGGCGATCGCTACGATACCAATCTTCCATTTCAAACACGTCGGCAGCGTAGCCTGCTAAGTGTCCAGACTCTAAAGCTTGACACACAGCTTGCTCATCAACCACGGAACCACGACCGGGGTTAATTAAAAAGCTGCCTGGCTTCATTTTGGCTAAGGTGTTGACGTTGATTAAATGAAAGGTTGCTGGTTGCAGAGGTACTACCAACACGACAAAATCACTTAACTCAATCAAAGTATCGAAAGGTACTCGTGATAAATTCCCGATGGCCTCTTGTTCTGGGGTTAAAGCCACCGGATCGCTGTAAAGTAACCGCATCTCAAAACCCGCCAGACGTTGAGCGATCGCTTTGCCTAATGCACCCATACCCACAATTCCCAAGGTACGATTTGCTAGCCCTAGACTGTAAAGTTGGGGTCGCCAACCTGCAAATTTACCTGTGCGAATCAGGCGATCGCCTGTTAACATCTGTCGTGATAACCCAATTAATAACCCAATGGTAATTTCGGCAGTTGGTGCAGACAACAAAGAAGGCACAATCGTAAACCAGACACCGCAACGGGTACAGGCATCAATATCAAAATTATCATAGCCTTTGAGGGCAGCTCCAATCACTTTTAGCTGGGGACACTCTCGCAAAAAAGCTTCATCAATGGTGTCTGGCATAAATACCATCAATGCGTCAGCATTTTTAGCCCGTTGCAGAATTTCCTCACGAGATAAAGATTCTTGATTGGGATTAGCAATCACCTCACAATTAGGTTCAAGAAGTTCAATCACTTCTGGATGCACCCAGTTCGTAATCACAACCTTTGGCTTCATGGTATTTCCTCAAGCTAACCGTCTGCGTAAATAGCCACTGAAACTATCTACCAATATCACCATCATCAAAATGATGAGTAGTATTGCTGATACTTCTTCATACCTAAGAACACGTAAAGAACCAATTAATTCAAACCCTATACCGCCTGCCCCGACTGCACCCATGATAGTAGAAGCGCGAAAGTTATATTCCCAACGATATAAGGTTACATCTAGCATTTGCGGCAAAACTTGCGGTAAAATGCTGTGATATATTACCTGAATCTTGTTTGCACCAGATGCCTGTGCTGCTTCGATTGGTGCAGAGTGTACGTGTTCGATATACTCAGCAAAAAACTTACCCACCATTCCAATCGAATGAAACCCAACTGCTAATGCTCCTGGCAATGCACCAAACCCCACCGCAGCTACTAAAATAATCCCCATAATCAGTTCTGGCACAGCCCGTAAACCATTGAGAATCAGACGTGCTAGCTGAAACACAACCAGATGGGGTGTAGTATTACCAGCTGCTAGTAGTGATAAAGGTAGAGAAAAAGCAACTGCGATCGCAGTTCCAGCAACACTCATAGCCAAGGTGTCAAACAGTGGTTTAATCCAGTTGATAGCCGAACTAAAATCAGGCGGTAGCATCTGGCCAATTAAATTTATCCCACTAGGCACACCTTCAGCCAATCGTTCCCAATCAAAAAGACCAACTAAGAAGAAAGATATCATCACAATTACTACAACAATAGCTACTTGCAGTAAATGCTTATATCTCTGTTGTCTTTGTTGTTTTAACAGAGGTTCAAATTTTTGATAACTATTGGTTGTCATAAAACTCGATTAAATAGGTAGGAGGGAAAAGGGGAAAAGCAGTACGTGATCTCAGAATCATATCTTTGAACCCAGAAAAAGCCAATTTTTTTTGTTAAATTAGTCCCTATTTAATTTAACTTTTCAAAATCCAAATTCAAGATTTTCCCTAAATCCCTAACTACATCATAATCTTGATCTGTAATAGCATCAAAACCATCTGCTTTAAAAGCTTTGAGGATTTCTTCATCCTTCAGTTCAACAAATGCTGAAGTAATTTTTGCCTTTAGCTCTGGCTTCAAATCTGAGCGCATTGTCCAAGGATATTGAGGAAATGGTTGAGATTCTGCCAACACTTTGACTTTGTTACTATCAATAACTTTCCGCTCAATTAAAGATTCAAAAATAGGCTTACTCAAGCCCCCAATTTGAGCATTGTTATTTTGAACTGCTAGAGCAACTGCATCATGAGAACCAACGAAGGCTTCTTGATAATCTTTTTTCGGTTGTAAACCCTTATCAGCAATCATTGATTTGGGAATTAAATGACTAGAAGTAGAAGCTTGATCACCGTATGCTACTGTTTTTCCTGCCGCTTGCTCAATAGAATTTACACCACTTTTGACACTAGCAATAATCACTGATTTATAGGTGGTCTCACCGTCTTTTTTTAAGGCTGCGAAGGGTTCAATATTACTTTTAGTTTTAGCTAAAACATAGGAAAGTGGTCCAAAGTAAGCTAGTTCTAAACGTCCATTACTTGCCGCTTCGATCATGGAAGAATAGTCAGTGGTGACAACTAATTCAATATCTTTACCTAACTTTTCTTCTAAATATTTTTCTAATCCCTGATTATTTTTGATGATGGTTGAAGCATTTTCATCTGGTAAAAGAGCTACCTTTAAAGTATCGGGGTCAGATACACTAGGGTCAACCGCAGGTGCGATATTAGCACTAGGAGAAGCAGAACCATTCGTAGCAGTGTTGTTAGATGCTTGACAGCCAACTAAGGCCAATACAGCAACAACTGTGAGGAATTTTTTTTGAATTGCGATCGCCATAAAGATTCTCCTGATATATCAAATAGTATGTAAAGTCTTGAGGGATTGAGGGCTGGGAATAATACCTTATCTTCTGCCTACTCTATGAGAGGCTTTGCCAAATGCCTTCTCGGTCAATTCTTCTGCATCATCTAGGTGAATATTTTCGGTGTTGCCATAGATGCGATTAAGTTCGGACTCCTCAATATCTGCGGCATTACCATCAAAAACTACATGACCTTGAGATATACCAATTATCCTGTCTGCATAGGTTTTAGCTAAATCTACTTGGTGTAGACTCATAATTGCCGCAATGCCATCTTCTTGACAAATTTGACGTAGAAAAGAAATCACCTTGTGGGAACTAGCAGGGTCAAGGCTGGCAACCGGCTCATCTGCCAGAATTAACCGGGGTTGCTGCGCCAACGCACGCGCAATACCTACCCGTTGCTGTTGACCACCACTGAGATTATCTACCCGTGCTAAAGCTTTATTTAACAGTCCTACTCTGTCTAAACACTCCAAGGCTATATATTTGTCAGCTTTGGGTAATGGGAAAAAGCTCCTCAGAGTTGAGTGATAGGCTAAACGACCAGTCAGCACATTTTGTAGTGCAGTTTGTCTACCAATTAACTGGTGCTGCTGAAAAATCATCCCTGTGCGCTGGCGATGCTGATGCAATACTTTGGGTTCATTGAGTTTGCGCCAACCTTCTACTGTGATAGACCCTGCCATTGGTTGGATTAGTCCATTTAAACACCGTAGCAACGTTGATTTACCTGAACCAGAAGCTCCCAAGATGACTGTAAATTCTCCTGGGTTAAAGTTTAAAGAAACCGACTGGAGGGCTTGAACTCCGCCAGGATAAGTTACACTCAAGCGATCAAGCTGAATTATCATCCTAGAAAAATTCCTCTATCTTATACAATCCACAAGCAGTTGATTTGAAAATGTAATCAAAACGTCAGTTGAATAACAATACGTTATTACTTTTATTCAAAGGTTAGGTTAACAATTGTGTTCTTTTAGGTTAAAAACAAAAATATTGGCTAAAGCAGTTTGAGTGAGTTTGAGAAAGCGATCGCCAGAATGCTCTAGTCTGACCCATCGAACCAATGATATTAGGTGATTTCTAACAATACCTTAGCCAAAATAAGAGCCTTGATAATTTTTGGCAAAAATGGCAAAAACAAGCATACATAAGCGTTTCGAGAAAAAGGTTGTTTAGAATCTAAAACCCTTATCCTACCGTCAATACATTAAAAAACCCTTGTGGGAAACCTTCAAGGAATTTTTAGGACTGATTGTTTTTGCCAAGCCTAGCAAGAAACGGGAGTTCATGGTTGAAGCATTATCATCTCACCCTCGTAATTTGGCTAAGGTATTGAATTGGGGAGCTTTTTTATTGGGAGGTTTCTGGAGTATTGGTAACAAGGTTTGGATTGGTCTTTTATGCTGTATACCTTATATAGGCTTTGTGATGTTAATTATCCTCGGAATTAAAGGTAATGAATGGGCATGGAAAAGCCGTAGATGGTCTAGTGTTGAGGCTTTTAAAGCTAACCAAAGGACATGGGGAACGGTTGGTCTATGTTTGACAGCTTTCTTTGTTGTGATAGGTTTTTTAATTGGTTTAAGCGGGGTTTAAAACTTTAGTCATAGCTTTGAAAACTATTCGTGGCAACCAAAAACCCCGGTTTTTCAAACAAAGCGGGGTTCTTAATTATGGCAATTTTATAAGGTTAGGTAGTCACAAAGCATCAAGTTTTGAGTTCATCTAAACACTCATCTCTAACATCCGTTGCATTGGTCGCAGCGCGGCCAGGCGGATATCCTCTGACATGGTAATTTCAGGAGTACGATTTTTCATTGCTAAATATAATTTTTCCAGTGTATTTAATCGCATAAATGGACATTCGTTACAAGCACAGTTATTCAATGGTGGGGCAGGAATAAAGTGCTTGTCGGGAGCCAGTTTTTGCATTTGGTGAATGATACCTGGCTCTGTAGCCACGATGAATTCTTTTGTAGGGCTGTTTTGAGTATATTTGAGTAAAGCGGCTGTTGAGCCGATAAAACTGGCATGGCGTAATACACTACTTTCACATTCCGGGTGAGCGATCGCCTCTGCTTCAGGGTGTGTAATTTTTAACCGCACAATTTTCTTTTCAGAAAAAGTTTCATGGACAATACAGCTACCTTGCCAAAGCAGCAAATCTCGTCCAGTTTGTTCCATGACATACCGTCCCAAGTTCCGATCCGGGGCAAAAATAATCGGCTGTGTGGGTGGTATTTGTTGCACAATCTTGACAGCGTTGGAACTGGTGCAGATGATATCGCTCATGGCTTTAATCTGGGCCGAGCAGTTGATGTATGAAATTACCAAATGATCTGGATGCGCTGCTTTAAAAGCTGCAAAGGCTTCTGGTGGACAACTGTCCGCTAAAGAACAACCAGCATCTAAATCTGGTAAAAGCACCAATTTATCAGGATTCAGGATCTTTGCTGTCTCTGCCATGAAGTGAACACCAGCGAAGACAATCACATCTGCATTGGTCTGGGCTGCGGCTTTGGCCAATTGTAATGAATCCCCAATAAAGTCGGCGATATCCTGAATATCCGGTTCTTGATAATAATGCGCCAAAATTACCGCGTTGAGTTCTTTTTTGAGAGTCTCAATGGCAGTAAACAAATCTAGCGGTAGTCCACCCGGTTGGGTTGGGTTGGGTTGAGGTAGTGCAGTGGTAAACACAGTTAGGGGTTGCTTTAAGTTGCAAGTTGTTCTCCTGTGGATTCAATTATAGTAGTTTTTACCAAAAATAGGAGAGGGTGGATGTCCCCTCATTTGTGTCCAAATTCGACGGAGTTTCATATCCTGGAGATAGACGGCAAGGAAAGTGGCATGACCAGTCAAAAAACGAAATCAATAACCCTGAAGATTGCTGTGGTTGGAGATGTTCACGACCAATGGGAATTAGAAGATGGCATGGCACTCAAGCATCTGGGTGTGGACTTAGTGCTGTTTGTGGGCGATTTTGGTAATGAATCGGTGGATGTGGTCAGAGCGATCGCCTCCCTGGACATTCCCAAAGCCGCAGTCATGGGAAACCACGATGCCTGGTACACTGCCACGGAATGGGGACGCAGGAAATGTCCTTATGACCGTTCTAAGTCAGATTGGGTACAGGAACAACTCGATTTATTAGGAGCTGCCCATGTAGGTTACAGTCAGCTGGATTTTCCCGCCTGGAATTTAACTGTGGTGGGGGGTCGTCCCTTTACCTGGGGCGGTCCTGAGTGGAAATTTGCGAACATCTTGGCAGAACGTTATGGTGTGACAAGTATGGCAGAATCCGCCGACCGGATCGTGAAAGCTGTCAACAGTGCGGCTCATGAAACGATTATTTTTCTAGGTCACAATGGTCCGAGTGGTTTAGGCGATCGCCCCGAAGACCCCTGCGGTAAGGACTGGCATCCCATCGGTGGTGACTTTGGCGACCCTGACCTGGGGGCGGCGATTTCTCAGACCCTCACGGCTGGTAAAACCATTCCTCTGGTAACATTTGGTCATATGCACCGCACTCTCAGACACACCAAAAAAGTGCAGCGCAAAGCTGTATTTAGAAGTCCAGAGGGAACAATTTACTTGAACGCGGCAACTGTACCCAGGATTTTGGAAAATCAGGGCCAGAAGCTGCGTAGTTTTTCCATTGTTTCCCTGGAAGCAGGTGAGGTTTCACAAGTCTCCCAAGTTTGGATAGGTCATAATTTCCAGGTGAATTTAGAGGAAATTTTGTACGAGCGATCGCTACGCCAACCGGAGGCTTTCGCTTAGTGTCTCCTAGATATTTGCCTTTAGTAGTGCAATTTGCGTAGATGATGAGCAAGTCCTAAGTTGACAATTTCATAAACAAAACTATACTTATATTGACAAAAATCAATATATATTTTAGGAAAAAATCAACTACTTGATATATAATACGGTGATATCAAGTATTGAATTGAGACTATTGCCGACGCGAAAACCAAGCAATGATGGTGGTAGTCTTTTTCAGAAACTTAATTGGAACACAATCGCGTCTGGCTAAGGCGTGAAAGTCTACTGAGGGATAACTGCTCCCATGCTCCCGTTGAAGTAGAAAGTAAAGTCTAGTTTTGTCTAGGTTTTATATAGCAGATATAGTATGATCTGTCAGCTTGTTAATTTTCGACAAAGGCGCTATACTGCTGTATTGTCGTAGGTTAACTAAAAGCTCGACAGTTTTATTGGAGAGGTGGCAGAGTGGTCGATTGCGTCCGACTTGAAATCGGATGAGGCTAAAACCTCCGGGAGTTCGAATCTCCCCCTCTCCGTTGAATAAATTATGCAAATGAATGCATAAAAATCATTTGGTCAAGTGCAGATCATAAATCTTAATATTCATGCCCGAAAAGTTCTACATGACACCAGTCTTTGCATTTAATCTCATAAAATTGTAGTTGTCCGTAGTCAAACGTAGCTATACCCGTCACTACAATGAACCTTAGTAATATCTTTCATTGTTGAAAATTCAACTCTAAAACCATTGATAACAATCTCACATCCGTTTTTTGTGGGAGTTTTAACACGACTTACATACTTTCCAGAAGTTATGTTTTTACGATCTTTGTGCAAAGTAGCCTTAACAAAATCTCCTGTAGAAACATGAGTGAATATTTTTTTAGGCTCAGTGCAAGGAAAACCAAATTTATTGATCCTACAGAATCTTCTGCAACTATGCCCCGTGCTTTTTACTGTTAAAATTTTTGTTGTCAGTATTTTGAGAGTTTCAACTTTTCCTACACAAGCAGCATCAATCCAATGAGTTTTAGGCAATCCTAAACGAGTTCTATTAAACTTAGTTAAACCTCCTGAACCTGTTGTTATAGGTAATCCAGTTTCTTTTAACTTATTAAATAAAGCCCATCTCGTTGAATTTACAGCAGACGCATCTTTTAGTGGACGCTTGGCTTGGGATAAAATTTGCTTCAACAACTCAGGCTTTTTTGCTAAAAACTTCTCAATATCTTGAGTACCTTTTTTGATATTGCATTTCTCACAAGCTAGACACAAATTAGAAATTCTATTAGTTCCTCCTTTGGCTTTTGGTTTAATATGCTCAACTTGTAAAGGGACATTTTCCGCAGTACAGTATGCACATTTTCTATTCCATTTATTCAAAAGATATTCACGGACTTCATACCCTTGTAACTCTCCCTGTTGATACTCAAAGCCTGATATCTCCGGGTTTTCTAGCTGCTGTAGGTCAAACCTAGCAAGCTCTTGAACTATGTCAGTTATTGGGGCAAAATTACATAATCTTTTAACCCAAGTGTTAATAGTTAAAACTCTATGGCTTAAAGAAGGTGCTAACCAACCTTGAGGTTTAGTGCGGTTAAGAAATCTAGCTTGACGATAACGAGTATGTCTAGAACGTCTTCCTCGCCTTACTCCTTTTCGAGTTTCTAGGCTTTCTTTAATAGCTAAACCTCTGTGTTGTAATTCCATACCCCAGATGACTTTATTATTTTGAACTAACGCAAAACCTGTAGTTTTACTCCCTGGATCTATTTTTAATTCAATCGGTTGAGTTGGAACTTCAGATTTAGGTTCTTTCAAAATTATGGTAAATGGAAATCTTCTAAATACAGCAGCTTTTTGTTGATTTAATAAAAAACGTGCATCTCCTGGATGAATTGGAGTAAGTGGTTTTTTGTTGGTATCAAGAACTAGAACAAAATTAGACATTTAAATTTCACCTTTTCAGGGTA
>NZ_CP007203.1:3516698-3563275 GCF_000340565.2 Nodularia spumigena CCY9414 | reverse complement strand
TCAAAGCATCGTAGGGAGACCAAACGGGATAAGATTGCTTTGGTTTAATTAGATCAGCTTCTTGTTGGGCTAATTCTGAAATTAAAACCTGAACAATGTATAATTTATCGGCACGGTTGAGTCCTTGGAGTTTACTAAGTAGTTCGGTGGAAACCATCTTGAATACTCTAACCACTTAAACAGCTTAATTCCATCATAGGACTGTACAAGAAAAATTAACTTACATTTCTTTAACTCTTATTCTCTGCGACTGGTGCGTTACATGAATTCACTTCTCGTCTAATTTTTGAACCTCCCCACGTCTAAAGCCAGGGGATTCTTGCCTACCTGAAAAAGGCGACAACGGGACATTCAAGTATCCCTCTACTCACTCAAAGAGCTTTTGCTCTCATTCGCGCATACTTTCTGAGTCCTTCATATTTTAAAGATGAACGCTCCATATCCTGCCATTATTCGCCCTTTAACTATTCCGAATCGAGTCGGATATGTCCGTTGCCGGGATTGCTCCGTACTAGGATACTTCAATGCGCTGAAGGTTATTCCTACTTGTTTTCTCGCTAATCTATTTTAACACTGTGGCTAAAGCCACGCAATCGTTTGACGGAACTTAAAAGTTCTTACCGCCTTCTCCCCATGCCTAAAGTCAGGGGCTTGCGTCTCGTTTTTCGGTCAAACGGTTTTAGCTAGAGTAGAATCAGAGTCATCAAAGTTGAATTGATAATAAAGAATTTTCCGAAACCTACTCGGCTAAAAATAATGAACTCTCAATCCAACTCTTCTCACGGGAAGGTTAGCCAAAACGAATTATTTCCCGTTGTGGGAATGGGTGCTTCTGCGGGAGGATTAGAAGCATTTAGAGAACTACTTAGCCATTTACCTATTGATACAGGTATGGCATTTGTCTTAATTCAGCATCTCAGCCCCCATCAAAAAAGTTTGTTGACAGAGATTCTGGCTCGCACCACCCAAATGCCTGTGGTAGAAGTCGAGCATGGCATGGTTGTAGAACCAAATCATGTTTATGTGATTCCGCCCAATAGCATGATGACCATTAGTCAAGGAATCCTGCAACTGAGTCCACGAAAAAAGACGCATGGATTTTCCATGACAGTTGATACTTTCTTTATTTCCTTAGCCGAAGAACGGGGAAACAAAGCCATTGGGGTTGTACTGTCCGGGGGTGACTCTGACGGTACAAAGGGACTAGAATCAATCAAAGCAGCTGGGGGCATCACTTTTGCTCAGTGTGAAGAATCGGCAAAAGTTAATAGTATGCCGAATACAGCCGTAGCTTCTGGATATGTAGATTTTATTTTAACACCAAAACAAATTGCCGCAGAATTAGCTAATATCAGTCATCATCCCTACGTTAATCATCCCACCCCTGTTAAAGCCATAGATACAACACCTGAAACCGGAGATGCTCTGACAAACATCTTCAGTTTGCTGAGAACTGCGACCAAAGTTGACTTTAGCCATTACAAAAAAACCACCCTGAAGCGGCGCATCCAGCGACGGATGATGTTATCTAAACTAGACAAGCTAGAAGATTACGTCAGTTATCTCCAAGAGAACCCCGCACAAATTAAAGCTTTATATCAAGATTTATTAATTACTGTCACCAGTTTTTTCCGCGATCCCGAAGCCTTTGAAGCCTTAAAGACAGAAATTTTTCCCATAATTACCAAAAATAGAACCCCAAACTCACCCATCCGCATTTGGGTAGCTGGTTGTTCTACAGGTGAAGAAGCCTACTCTATCGCTATCTGCTTGCTAGAGTTTTTAACTAATCAGGGAATTAATCTTCCCATCCAGATTTTTGCCAGTGATATCAACGAATTAGCAATTGAACAAGCGCGCAACGGTATTTACAAAGAAAATCAAGTAGCAAATATTTCACCAGAACGGCTCCAGCGCTTCTTTGTCCCCGTCGAGGGCGGTTATCAAATTAGCAAGCCAGTGCGGGAACTGTGCGTTTTTGCCAGACAAAACCTGATTGGCGACCCCCCATTTTCCCGGTTGGATTTAATTACCTGTCGCAATGTGCTAATTTATTTGGGCAGCGCTGTGCAGAAAAAGCTGCTGCCGATTTTCCACTACGGTCTGAATTCCAATGGTTTTTTGATGTTAGGCACATCGGAAACAGTCGGTGAGTTCCCGGACTTGTTTGCTTTAGTGGATAGAAAGAATAAAATATACTCCCGCAAAATCACTGCAACTCGCTTGGGTATGGATCTGATTACCAACAACTATCCTTTAGAAACTGTCAATACCCAGCCACCAGTCAGCGCAGATACCTGGAATGATGTGGAACTGTATAAAGCAGCTGATCTGATTGTGTTAAATGACTACGCTCCGGTGGGTGTAATTATTAACGAAGATTGGGAAATTTTGCAATTCCGGGGAAATACCAGTCCTTATCTGCAACCACCACTAGGCAGACCCAATTTTAACTTAATGAAGATGGCGAAAGATGAATTACGGTTAGAGTTACGTACTGCTATTCATCAAGCCAAAAATAGAGAAGTGCCGGTGAGTAAGTCAGGCATACAAATGAGAGATAATGAGCAAGTTAGACAGATAAAAATTGATGTTGTGCCATTTAAACCTCCTGCGGCTAGAGAATGGTACTTTTTAGTGCTGCTTGCATCATCATCCTCCTCAACCGCTATTTTAGAAGCTGTTAGCCCTCCTGGGCGGACTGGGCGACGCAAGCCCAACGAGCAAGAGCAGGAGATTAAACGACTTAAACAAGAGTTAGCAGCTAATAAAGAGTATCTGCAATCAATTATTGAAGAGCAGCAAGCCACCAATGAAGATTTACGAGCCGCTAACGAAGAAATTCTCTCCAGCAACGAAGAATTACAAAGCACCAATGAGGAATTAGAAACAGCCAAGGAAGAAATTCAGGCTACCAACGAAGAACTGAATACGATTAATGACGAACTGCAACGGCGTAATATCCAGTCAAACGAAGTCACCAACGATTTACAAAATCTCCTCAGCAGTATTAATATTCCCATCCTGATGTTGGGAGGAAATCTGCAAATTCGCCGCTATACCCCGGTAGCTGAGAAAATTTTTAACCTAATTTCCAGTGATATGGGGCGACCAATCAGTGATATTAATCACAACTTGAATATTCCTGACTTAGAGAAACAAATTTTAGATGTAATTGGTACTCTCAATTTTAAAACGCAAGAAGTTCAAGACAAAAACGGGCGTTGGTATGACCTGCGGATTCGACCTTATCGGACAATAGACAACAAAATTGATGGTGCTGTGGTGATTTTAGTTGATATTGACGACCTCAAACGCAGTTCGGAACAGCTAAGAACATCCAGAGATTATGTGCAGGCCATTGTCGATACCATGCGGGAATCTTTAGTGGTGCTAGATGTTAATTTAAGAGTCATTAGTGCTAATGAATTTTTCTACGATACATTCCAGGTTTCACCAGCAGAAACAGAACAACGCCTAATTTATGAAATGGGGAATGGACAGTGGAATATTCCCCAGTTGCGATCGCTTTTAGAAGAAATTCTCCCCCATCACAACCAGTTTCAAGGTCTGGAAGTTGAACACAACTTTGAGCAAATTGGACACAAAATCATGCGGCTCAATGCCCGAAAAATGACCCTAACAGACAATAGGGAAATGATTCTGCTGGTAATTGAAGACATTACTCAGCAAAAGCAATTAGAAGCAGAACGCACCCACCTTTTAGGTCAAGAACAGTCAGCTCGCAATGCTGCGGAAGCCGCCAACCGCGCCAAAGATGAGTTTTTATCGATTCTCTCCCACGAACTGCGGAACCCACTTAATTCTATGCTGGGCTGGTCGAAGTTATTACAAAAGAAGCAATTTGATCAAGCGACAATTAATAAGGGGTTAGCAGCTATTGAGCGCAGCGCCCAAGCTCAAGCCCATCTGATTAAAGATTTGTTAGATATCTCCCGCATTAGTGCCGGGAGGCTGCGGATCGATGCCCAAAAACTTGATCTGGTTTCCGTAATTGAATCTGCTATGGAGGTTGTCCGGTTCTCCGCAGAAGCCAAAAATATTCAAATTGAATCCAACCTAGCTCCTGCACCCAGAAGTATGGTAGGCGATGCAAATCGCTTACAGCAGGTTTTTTGGAATTTACTTTCTAACGCCATAAAATTCACCCCAAGCGGGGGTAAAGTTACCATCAGCCTAGATTACACGGATTTTCAGGCTCAGATTCAAATCAGCGACACTGGTTATGGCATTAGTGCTGACTTTCTTCCCCACGTCTTTGAGCGATTCCGTCAAGCAGATGGTAGCAGAACTCGCTCCAACCCTGGATTGGGGCTGGGGCTTTCCATTGTCCGCTATTTGGTAGAACTCCACGGTGGTACAATTGATGCCGAAAGCCAGGGTGAAGGTCAAGGGGCAACTTTTACCGTCAGGCTACCTCTGCAAGCTCCCCAGCAACAGATATCTCTGCCGATATCCACGGAACCAGCCACCTGCATAAATCAGCCAGAACTCTCAATGGATGAAATTCCATCTCTGGAAGGAGTCCGAGTCCTAGTCGTAGATGATCAAGCAGATATATGCCAGTTATTTAAAATCGTGCTAGAAGAGTATGGAGCGGAAATGACAGGAGTAGAATCAGCAAAACAAGCTATAGCAACACTGAAAGCTAACCCCGGTGGGTATGATGTACTTTTATCTGACATTGGTTTACCAGAAGAGGACGGTTATAGCTTAATTCGTCAGGTGAGAAAGTTGAGTCCGGAAGCAGGGGGACAAATTCCCGCCGCCGCCCTCACAGCCTATGCTGAATATGCAGACCATACAGAAGCTTTAGCCGCAGGTTTTCAAATGCACCTCGCTAAACCTATTCCGCCGGCTCAATTATTATCTATAGTCGCTACTTTGGCTGGGAGATTGAAGTAGCGACGATGGAAAATTAGGAAAAAACGAACCGCAAAGTTCGCAAAGTTCGCAAAGGAAGAAAGGAAGAAAGGAAGAAATTACTTTGGTGCAGTCTTGAGAAAAACTTAGGACTTACGCAAAAACTCTGGTGAAACCTCTTTCCTTTGTGTTCTTCTCCCAAGGGGAGACGCTGCGCGAATGTGTCCTTCGTGGTTCGTTCCTCCTAAAAAACACATTTCATCCGAGCGCAACCCGTAAAACTTGCACCTCTGCTTGGGGAAAAATCAATTTTGTACCCACAGGTAGAACAGCTAAGGCATTAGTTTGTGCTAAATTAATCAAATTGCCCGAACTGTGACTACCATCGGCTTTGTGAAATTCGTAAACTCCATTAATTAAATGCAAGCTACCCCAAATGTATGTTTCCCGCTTGCCATTGGATTTTAACTCGTGATGCGATCGCACTTTCAGAAATTCCGGTTCCCAGCCTCCAGCCAACCCCGAAAGCTTTCTCATAGCCGGCTGCACAAATCTCCAGAAAGTTACTAAAGCCGAAACAGGATTTCCCGGTAAACCAAAGTAAATTGGGGAGTGGGGAGTGGGGAGTGGGGAGTGGGGAGTGGGGAAAGTGGCGACGGTGAGGGGTTTACCGGGACTGATGGCTACAGACTGAATATGAATTTTAGCTCCCAGAGATTCTAGAATTTGATCAATATAGTCATAATTACCTACAGACACACCACCAGAAGATAAAACTATATCAGCATGAGTTATGGCGTAGGCGATCGCCTCCCTCAAAGCATCTGGATTGTCTTGAATAATACCTAACAATAATGGTTCTCCCCCCGCCTCTTTCACCAAAGCAGCTAAAGCATATTGATTAGAATCGACAATTTGACCAGGTTGGAGGGGCTTATCAGGCGTTACCAACTCGTCACCACTAGAAAAAATTGCCACACGAGGACGACGGTAAACACTTAACTTTGCACATTGCGCCACAGCTAACACCGCAATTTCAGGCGGATGTAATTTAACTCCTCTAGGTAAAAGTTGTTTTCCTGCTTGGTAAAAAGCCCCTTTGTGTCTAACAAATTCTTGTGGTTGTGGCGCAGCCAAAATAAATACCCGGTTTTCTTCCCGGCGCGTCTTCTCCTGCATCACCACAGTATCCGCCCCCATTGGCATCACCGCACCTGTAAAAATACGCGCTGCTTGCCCCGCTTTGACTGTAGACTGGGGTTGATATCCTGCGGGAATTTCTTCGACAATTTCTAAACTGGTTGGCTGCTGGACATCTTCGTAACGAACTGCGTAGCCATCCATTGCCGAATTATCCCAATGGGGAAAATCTAATTTACTGGTGACGGGGGTGGACAAAATGCGATGATCTGCTGCCAATAAATCTATAATTTCTATATCCCGTTGCGGATCTAACGGTCGCACCAAATTTAAAATAATTGCCTCGGCATCGCTAACTGATAGCATGGCGAATGACTCCAATTTTGTCATCTTCAAGTAAAATAAATTTCTATTTTTTTATGACTATAGAACGAGTCCCGGAAATACACTATCCCAAAGCTGATATTGTCCGGAGAGGAATGGCATTAGGGCTAGATTTCCTGGGAGTCTGGTTAATCAGTTCTATATTGGGAGGCAATCAAATCGGTATCCAGTGGGTGCAAATTCTCGTTTTTCTGTTCTGTTGGGTGATTTTTCGGATACTGGTAGTTTACAACAATCAAGGGCAGAGCTTAGGGCGTTGGGCTTTTGACCTGAAAATACTCGAAGTTAGGAATGGCGAAATTACAGGCAGAATTCCCACCTTGCGATCGCTGCTCAAACGAGAAGCTATAATCGGAATTGGTGCGCTTTTGGTGTCAATTGCCTTGGGCAACATCAGAGCTAACCCCACGGCTATACTGCTATTACTTCCCCTAGCAATTGATTGTGGTGCTGCTTTATCTGATAATCAGATGGAGCAAGCTCTACACGACCGCTATGCTGGAACTTTCATAGTTTCGTCGCGCCGGGGCTATTCGTTAGATATAAAAATTCAGCGATTAGTTGAAAAAATGCGCCGAAGTGTGAGAAGATAGTAATTTGTGTTAATTCCCTTCAGGCTTGACTGTATTGTAAGATTATGGCTAAGAGTAAAGGTGCCCGCATAATAATGACACTCGAATGTACTGAGTGTCGTACTAACCCAGATAAGAGATCGCCTGGTGTTTCCAGATATACCAGCACCAAGAACCGTCGCAACACGACTAACCGCTTAGAACTGAAAAAGTTCTGTACCCATTGCAACAAACACACTGTACACAAGGAAATTAAGTAAAGATGAGTTATTATCGTCGTCGCCTGTCTCCCATTAAGCCAGGAGACCCAATTGATTACAAAGATGTTGATTTGTTGCGTAAGTATATTACCGAGCGGGGAAAAATATTACCACGCCGGATTACTGGACTTACCTGTAAGCAACAGCGAGACTTGACATTAGCAATTAAACGGGCGCGGATTGTGGCTTTATTGCCATTTGTCAATGCAGAAGCTTAAGAAAAAGTCACTCAATTTTGGATTTTAGATTTTAGATTTTAGATTGACTTCATACCTGAAGGTAGTTGCTCAAAATCTAGAATCTGGGATTTGGGGTTTGGGATTTGGGATTTTAAATTTGTGCCATGAATCAAATCAGTGGCTTCAAACCTTTTTAAATTTTGATTTTTCCATCCAAAATCCAAAATTTAAAATCTAAAATGAGGTGATGAGTTAAGAATCAAAACTCCTAACTCTGAACTTAAAAATATAAAAAATGTTCACCAAATAATTGCGAGAGTTGTGGATAAGGGTACGCTAGTTGAATTTAGGGTTCAAGGCGATCGCCGTCTGGGAGTAGTAGACCGCCCGGACGGTAAAACCCGTTGGTTTATAGTAGACGAACGTGGTCAATCTCACAGCCTCGCGCCTAGACAAATTACTTATACAGTTAACGGACAAACCTATAAACCCTCTGAAATTGCCAGTTTTCAAGGGCAAGTTCAACCTTATATAGATCCCTCCAGTCTGGAAGTAGCTTGGGAATTACTGGTGGAGGATGGAGAAACAGTCACACCAGCCCAAATGGCGAATCTGCTGTTTTCCGAATCAGAAGCGGCTGCTTGTTATGCTGCCCATTGCTTGTTATCAGAAGACAAACTCTATTTCAAACAAAAAGGAGAAGCCTATGAACCACGCACGGCGGCGCAGGTAGCAGAACTCAAACACCAGACAGAAGTAAAAGCACTCAAAGCCAAGGGACAAGAAGAATTTTTAGCTCGCGTAGAGCAAGCCCTCCAAGGCGAAGCAGTGGAATGGCAACGCCACGACCGCCAGCGATTAGAAGCCCTGGAAAAATACGCAGCATTGCTGGCTGATGTCGTGCGAATGGGAGTAAATTATGATACTTTAGCTCGTGCCTATCCGCCGCCAGCCCCAGTGTTAGAAACAATGAATATGCTGGGTCGTCCGGCAACTCCTCCAGGAGCCTTTCAGTTATTAATAGATTTAGGTTGGTGGGATGCCCATGAAAACTTGTTTGTGCGTCGTTCGTCAATTCCGGTTCAGTTTCCTAGCAAGGTATTAGAAGTGGCGCAACAGCGTTTGGATTTCCCCCCCACTGACTTAGATACAAATCGCCTAGATTTGTCTCATTTAAAGGTTTATACAATTGATGATGAAAGCACCACAGAGATAGACGATGGTCTAAGTTGGGAAATACTACCAGATGGGCGAGAACGGTTGTGGGTGCATATTGCCGATCCTACCCGGTGGTTAGTCCCAGAAGATGAATTAGACTTAGAAGCCAGAAAACGGGGCAGTACCGTATATTTACCAACGGGGATGGTTCCCATGTTCCCCGAATTATTGGCAACTGGTCCCATGAGTTTGGTACAGGGAAGGATTTCTTGCGCCTTAAGTTTTGGCGTGGTTTTAGATGAAAGCGGTGGTGTAGAAGATTACACCATTCATCCTAGTTTTATCAAGCCAACTTATCGCCTCACCTACGAAGATGTGGATGAGATGTTGGAGTTAGGTGTGGAAGCAGAACCGGAAATTGAGGCGATCGCTAACTGGGCAAAGCGGCGCAAATCTTGGCGGTATAATCAAGGAGCCATCAGCATCAATATGCCAGAGGCGACGATCAAAGTCAAAAATGACCAGATCGATATTGATATTTTAGATGATTCCTCATCGCGGCAATTAGTAGCAGAAATGATGATTATGGCGGGTGAAGTAGCAGCCCGTTACGGTCAAGCTCACAATATACCTTTGCCCTTTCGCGGTCAACCACAACCAGAATTACCCCCAGACGAAGAATTACTTTTACTCCCAGCCGGATTTGTTCGCTCCTGCGCCATGCGTCGTTGTATGCCCAAGAGTGAAATGAGCATTACGCCTTTACGCCATGCTGGTTTAGGTTTAAATACGTACACTCAAGCAACTTCTCCCATTCGCCGTTACAGTGACTTACTGACTCACTTTCAACTTAAAGCCCACTTACGGGGTGAAAGTTTACCCTTTACAGCCGACCAACTCCGAGAAGTGATGATGACAGTCACCTCTACCACCCAAGAAGTCACAATGGTAGAACGGCAAACTAATAGATATTGGGCTTTAGAATATTTGCGCCGTCATCCCGACCAAGTTTGGGACGTGACAGTTTTAATGTGGTTACGAGAAGACAGCAATTTAGCACTAATTCTGTTAGAAGATTTGGGCTTACAGTTGCCGATGTTCTTTAAACGTTCTGTAGGATTAGGAGAACAGGTATTAGTCAAAGTTAGTCACGCTGACCCGCAAAAAGATATGATTCAGTTTCAGGAAATAATTTATCAAGAAAGCCATCAAGCAACGAATTAGCTGTTAGGAATAATGCAGAGATTCATACTTCGTTAATAACTAAAGCATCAGAATTAGTTTTACAGATAACAGGTTAATAAGGCTGGTTATTTGTAACATAATCTAAAATTCTTTAGCGTGAGGAATTGTCAGATGAACGCTCATAAAATCGAAGTTATTTTAACTGAAGATGGAACTTTGAAATTGCAAGGTTTACCCTTTCATGCTGGCGAAGCTGTGGAAGTGATAATTTTGCCAGCTAAAACGCTACAAAATCAAGCCGATCCAAAATCCCAATCAGATAAAAATCTTTATCCTTTGCATGACACACAGCCATATCAGTATGATGACCCCACAGAACCTGTTGCTTTAGAAGATTGGGAAGTTTTGCAATGATTGTACTTGACACTCACATCTGGGTTTGGTGGGTACAAAACGATTCACGACTGACCGCAAAACACAGACAATGGTTACAAGATTATCAGAAATCAGGACTAGGAATCAGCATTCTTTCTTGTTGGGAAGTAGCAAAATTAGTTGAAAAAAATAGACTAATTCTGCCCTTATCTATTAATGAATGGTTAGAAGTTGCTTTGGCTTATCCTGGAGTACAGCTATTAGATTTGACTCTACCAATAGTTGTTGATTCAACTCAATTAAAAGGTTTTCATAGTGACCCATTTGACCAACTTATCGTAGCAACAGCCAGGTTTTATTATTGTCATTTATTAACTGTTGATGCAAAGATTCTTAATTATCCTGATGTCAAGACGCTCAAATAAGTAATAATTGCGCTTTGAAACTGTCAACAATCAAAATAATTATTCCTCACCTCACCATTAAGGCAAAATATAGGCTCTAATGATATTTACAAGCTTCTGGATAAAAAAGAATGTAGAGACGTTGTATACAACGTCTCTACAAAGATTAATCTAAGAGGGTGTTTGAAACGTCTAATTTATTACTCACCTTGGCGACTGTAAGTCGCGGCTACACATACAAAACCCGCCTGCGCGGGTTAAAAACCTTAATTTTGCGTTAGTCCGCGGAGGCGGACTTTGCTTGTGTAGTAGCGAATTATATTCGCCCAAAACTTTTCAAACATCCTCTAAGAAGAATATTTGAACTAACTAGCGATCGCCTCGGCTTTTTCCTCAGCTTTTTTATCTACCAATACATAAGGTTCTTCTGTCCCTTGTGCCAAATACGCAGCTACCTGGCTTTCAATTTGATCGCGGACAATTTGGCGATACTCTAGAAAATGCTCATTGTGAGCGCAGACAGAGATATAATGCTCTATAACTCCTGGGTTACGCTTGAGGATACTAAACAAGTGATGCCAGAATTTCCAGCGAGTTTCGCGTACAATACCTTGTCGCCAAATTACAATTAGTAACGCCTTCACAACTATCCATTCAGGCATTTTGGAAGGTGCTTTCCATTTTGGTAAACCCATCATTAAGAAACAGCGATAGGTACGATCCAAATAGTTAATTGGATCATATAAAGTGCAGAACGCTTCAATATATTCTCTGCCAATATCTTCTAGAGGACGGGTAGGAAGAAAATTCATCAACGTTGTTTGGTTAATGTTACCATCTTGATTTTCTCGCAGTCGTCCTTCTCTTTTCAAACGATGCCACAATGCTGTATTTGGTAAAGCTTGTAACATAGCGAAGGTAGTAGAGGGAATAGCGGCTTGTTCGGCAAATCTAACAATGCGATCGCCAGCACCTGCTTTTTCGCCATCAAACCCGATAATAAACCCAGCCATTGGCCGCAATCCAGCCTTAATAATTGTTTGCACTGCATCGGCTAGGGAACTGCGAGTATTTTGAAACTTCTTCGTTAATTGTAGACTATCTTCATCCGGGGTTTCAATTCCTAAGAACACCGCAGAGAAGCCAGACTCAACCATCAATTCCAGCATTTCTGGATCTTGTGCTAAATCTACAGAAGCTTCGGTATCAAAGCGGAAAGGATACTGATGTTCTTCCATCCAGACTTTCAACTCTTTCAGCAACAATTTCACATTGCGCTTGTTACCGATAAAATTGTCATCCACCATAAATACACCCCGCCGCCAACCCAATTCATACAGACAATCTAACTCTGCTAATAGTTGTGCAGGGGTTTTAGTGCGTGGCTTGCGTCCGTAGAGAACAATAATGTCACAAAATTCGCACTGGAAAGGACACCCGCGCGAAAACTGTACCGACATCATGTCATAAGCATTCAATTCTAATAAATCAAACCGGGGAATTGGCGTACCTGTGACATCTGGTTTTTCTGTGGCGCGGAAAACACCAGAAGTTTCACCCCGTTGAATCGCCGCAATAAACATGGGTAAGGTGATTTCCCCTTCATCGAGAATCAGGAAATCAGCACCGACATTTTCCACTTCATGAGGAACAGAAGTAGGATAAGGACCACCCACAGCAACTAACTTACCACGTCGTTTTGCTTCTTGAATTTGCCCTAATAAATCTTCCTTCTGGACAATCATAGCGGAAAGAATTACCACATCTGCCCATGCCCATTCTGCTTCTGTGATGGCGCGAATGTTGCGGTCAACCAGCTTGAACTCCCATTCTTGCGGCAGAATCGCCGCTACTGTGACTAAACCCAAAGGTGGTAACAGAACCTTGCGATCAACTAACTCTAGAATTTTCTCATAAGACCAAAAGGTTTTGGGAAATATTGGATATACCAGTAAGATTCGCATATAGTATTAATCCTCACACTATGATTGTTATCCCAACTTTAACCAAAATTAAGACTTATTGACTTTTTCTTAAATTTGCTTCAGTTTACCGTTATTTTTTTGACTTGGCAATTATACTACAGTGACCTGATAGCCAAGTTTTCTGTTCCAATTAAGAATCAAATTATTGCAGAGGATATTTGAAATTGGTGGCGATCGCATTCAGCTTCACCTAGCGATCGCTCACCCATAGCACATTATTTGACATTTTTGTTCAGAAAAATCAAATAGTTACAATAACTAATATCATTATTTGGTTGCAAAGAGCGTTATGGAACGCGAAGCTTTAACAATCCGTTTTCCTTCTGAATCTAACTGTAACCAAAATTAAGACTAATTGAGTTTTTTCGCAATTTGTCTGTTGTATGTAAAAATAGAAAAAGAATTTTATAGTTCAGGAGTCCCACAGTGCTGGCTCAATTAGATCGCATTACTGTTAATCCTAACGTTTGCCTTGGACAACCAACAATTCGGGGAATGCGTATCACTGTGGGCTTTATTCTGAAATTGCTGGCCAGCCACCTTTCGGTTCAAGAAGTTTTAGCAGCTTATCCCGAATTAGAGGATGAAGATATCCGACAGGCGCTTAACTACGCTGCTTGGACAGTTTCAGATAAAATTGTCGGTATTCCTTCGGCATGAATAACCTTCGCTTTCTTGCTGATGTGCATATTTCCCCTCTAACAGTTGCAGCTTTAAAATTGAAGGGCTATGACATTTTGCGGAGTACAGATTTGCTCCCTAACACTGCGGCTGATGTAGATATTTTGGAACTTGCAAGAGTTGAAGGTCGAGTTATTATCACCCAAGATTTAGATTTTTCGATGTTGATAGCTGTTGGTAAGTATAACCAACCAAGTTTGGTGACATTGCGGTTATCTTCTGCAAAACCTGATGTGATTACACAAAGATTGTTGGATGTTTTACCTCAGTTAGAGGAAGAACTTACTCAAGGTTCAGCCCTGACAATTGATGATAATTCTGTACGTATTCGTAAGCTGCCAATTCGTTGATAATTTGAAGATAATGCCTGTAATTGCCTATATAAATAGACTAAATATCCTGACAATTTGTGTCTAATATTTAGATAATGAGTATATCTGTAGGTATTTAATATAGGAATCCGGTTTGATTTTTGAAAAGATCCATAGTGGACTGACAAGCCTAAAACAGTGCATTAAACGTAGGTTGGGTTACGCGCAGCGCAACCCAACGCTGCCAATGATTTTGGGTTTCCTTACGTCAACCCAACCTACAATTTTTTGCATCATTTTAAGCTTGCCACGCCACTACAATCCTTGGATATTGAGGATATACAGAGATTTTATTGATATTGTCCAGTTATTATGGTACATATGGTTGAAATGTTTGTGATTGTTTCACTACTCTAAGTTTTGAAAGATCCTATTTAATAATTTCCACAATTATAAAATAATCGTAAGAGGCACGATGAATTGGATTAATCTATTATTGTTTATAATAAGTTTTGTATGGATATCCTACATGATAGGTATAGTTACGAATGCTATTCTTGCTATTGTGCGTATTGCTGAAGCACTAGAGAGAATTGATAGGAAACTTAATAAATTTGATCGAGACTGAACTCGTTGAGTATTAGAGGCGCAGAATAACCGAATCTCTTGATAAACTAGAGAAAACATCAGACTACCTGAGCAACTTGTCCTATGTTTGCTGAAACTTCCTCACGCTATGTTACCCGCAATCCTGAAATTTTAGGTGGAGAGCCAATTATTACAGGAACTCGTACATCTATCCGCGCTATTGTTGGTTTATGGCGATTGGGAATTATGCCAGAAGAAATCCTCAATCATTTACCTCATTTAACACTAGCACAAGTATTTGATGCCCTGAGTTTTTATCTTGACCATCAAGCAGAAATTAATGATTATATTGAACGAAATCAAGTGCCTCATGAATTGATACATTCTTCTGTAAAAAATACATTAGGCACAATATGACCATCTTTGCTGCACTTTATATAGATGAGGATATGTCCGCATTAGTCGCCACCCTTTTACGTTCTCGTGGTTTGGATGTGACAACCGTTCCTGAACAAGCAACCCTGGGAAAAACTGATCGTGAACAGCTAGAATTTGCAACTTCTCTATGTAGATGTCTCCTCACCCATAACCGAGTTGATTTTGAAAGATTGCATCTTCAATTTATAGAGGAAGAAAAACAGCATTTTGGAATTATCGTTGTTCCTCAGAAAAATGCTTATGAAATTGCACAACGGGTTGGCATTTTGGTAAGTACCTTAATGGCTGATGAAATTAAAAATCAGGTATTATATGCCTAATTCCTGTGAAAAGTTGAGATCATCCTCATAAGCATGAACATTCACCTTCAGCCTATTCTCACTCGCCTTAAACAAGAACTCACTGACTTGTAAGTTCGCATGGGCTAAACTAGAGGAGTGCGATCGCGCATCTTGAGAGAGATTATGGAGTTATTTTGAATGTCAGTCCTACTGGAAAGAATCACAATCAATCCCAAACAATGTGGTGGTCGTCCCTGCATTCGAGGTATGAGAATTAGAGTATCAGATATTTTAGATTTATTTGCGGCTGGACTCAGTGCAGAAGAAATATTAGCAGAAATGCCTGATCTTGAGGCTGATGACTTAAAAGCAGCACTTTCCTATGCTTCTCGTAAACTCAATCATCCAGTCCTAGTAGCATGACAATCTGGGTAGATGCACACCTATCACCAGCGATCGCAACTTGGATTACTGCTACCTTTGGTATTACAGCATTTGCTTGACGCGATCTGGGTTGAAGAGATGCGGAAGATCCTGAAATTTTCGAGGCGGCAAAATCTCAAGGTGTTATTTTTATCACTAAAGACAGTGACTTTATTGAACTGGTAGATCGTCTGGGAACACCACCGCAAATTATTTGGTTAACTTGTGGAAATACTTCCAATGCTAGATTACAAGAGATTTTAATAAAAACTCTCCCAAAGGCGTTAGAGCTTTTAAAATCAGGTGAAGATTTAGTTGAGATCAGTGGAGACTATTAGTTGAAAAATTTTTCGCTGATTTTGTATAAAAATAACCTCCTTTTATTTTACCGCTTTCACACCACTAATTTTTAAAACATCGCTCATAGTTGCACAGTAATTTGGTAAGCCCAAACTGGCGGGATTGACCACATTTTCATAACTAAAATGGCGATTGTTCATGCAGAATCTATCCCAAGCAGCCATTTGAATCCGAAAGACAGCAATAATTAAATTAGCTAATGCTATCGATAGAGGAATGCGGAAATAAATCTTTTTACCCAGATAGGCGCAGACTTCTTCCACTGCTTGATTAGCTGTTAACGCTTGTTGTCCCAAAATAAACTGGCGTGGTTCGTTTTCCTGGGGAGGAGAATCAATTAAATATTGTACAGCAGTGGCAATGTCTCGCCCGTGGATAAAATGAAAACTGCCATCTACCTGCAAACAGCGAATTAAATTAATATATTTAGTTACTTCTGGTATTCCCGATGTCAGATGAGAATAAGGTTTTTGATCGTCACCGCCTAAAACTAAAGTTGGGAAAACTTTCGTAATTTTCGGGGCTATTTCTAGTTGTGACATTTTTTGTAAACAATCATATTTGGAACGAATATAATCTGTGCCAATTTCCCCAGCTTCTTTGAGGGGTTGATTGTATCTATCCAAAACACTTGCTGTAGAAAAATAAATTACTTGTTCACAGCGCTGCGGATCTAGCATTTTAATTAATTCTAGAGTCTTGGAGACATTAATATCAAATGTCTGCTCACCACCCCAAGCCGTAGCCGTGAGGACTGCTGTATCAATTGTTGGGAGTAAATCAGCCAAAAGGTTAATTTTTTGCATATCACCCTGCAAAACGGTGATACCTGGACGCGCCTGAATATCAACTTGCAGTTTTTTCGGGTTTCGTACCAGTAAATATAACTCGTGATTAGTATTTTGAATTAAGGCTTCTGAGATGTAATGACCTACACAACCGCTTGCACCTGTCACTAAAATCCGTTTCTGATTCATAGTATTATTTAAAATAAATTAGTAATTAAAACTTAAGAGTTAAAAATTAAGTCAAAAGTTCCACTCTTAACTCTGTGTTCTCTGTGCCTCTGTGCCTCTGTGGTTAGATAATGGATTTTTAAACAATAGTTTCGTAGGGTGTATTATGCCACAGGCGATCGCACCATTTAAAATTTTCGGTGCGTTAGGACTAAAGTCCATAACACACCCTACGAGTTAAACGCCTACAGATTTGAGTTGTTTTGCAGTTTCAAAAAAGAAAGCCACATTTTCTTCTGGAGTTTCTGGTAGTACACCATGACCAAGATTGAGAATATGACCCCAATTACCAGCTTTATGCACTGTATCAAGAATGCGATCGCGGATAAAATCTTGAGAACCAAACAACACACCTGGATCAAGATTTCCCTGAACTTTGACGTGTTTACCTAATCTCGCTCGTGCTTCAGCCATATCCACAGCCCAATCCACAGTGACAATATCTGCACCAGATTTAGGCATTCTTTCTAGCACACCGGCACTACCGCTAACTAACAAAATTAACGGTGTATCGGGGTGAGTTTGTTTGACTTGCTGAAAAACTCTTTGCTGATAAGGCAGAGCAAAAGTGTCATAATCTTGGGGACTCAATTGACCAGCCCAAGAATCGAACATTTGCACAACTTGAGCGCCGCAGTCAATTTGATAGCGTGCATAAACAGCGATCGCATCAGCAAATTTACCTAATAGCTGATGTAAAATCGTCGGATCTGAGAACGCCATATTTTTAATCACGGAGTAGGTTTTAGAACCTTTACCCTCCACCGCATAAGCGGCTAAAGTCCACGGCGCACCCACAAAGCCTAAAACAGTTGACTGATTGCCTACTTCCTGGCGTAACGCTTGCAATATAGTTTTAATAAACGGTAGTGATGCTTCTGGTTCTAAAGGACGCAGACGATCAATTTGTTCTTGACTACGAAGGGGCGAGTTAATAATTGGGCCTTTACCTTCCGCAATGTCCATCTCAATGCCCAAACCAGGCAACGGGGTTACAATGTCGGAAAATAAAATCACTCCGTCTGGCGCGAATGCTCTCCAAGGTTGCAGGGAAACTTCTATAGCCACTTCGGGGATTTCCGAGCGATCGCGGAAAGAAGGATATTTTTCCCTTAAATCTCGATATGCTTTCATATATCGTCCCGCTTGTCGCATCATCCAGACGGGGGGACGATCTACTACTTCACCACGCGCAGCCCGAAGGAGATGAGGAGCCGTTAACGAAACACCCATTTAAAACTTCATCCTAAGTCATTATTTTTATGCCACTCCTTAGCTTATCATTCTGAGATTAAGCTTTTTCAGGAGGTAGGCCTCATAGAACAATAGTTAATGTTTTACTTAACTTCATATGCAAACTGACTCAAATAGCCCAACTCATGTTGGAGCTACCCCCCACTCAGGAAAATTGTTGATCCCGCGCTCCCACAGACAAAAGTTTTTTTTCCAGTTTACCTTAATGACTGTCTTGGGATGGGTTGTAGGTGGTATTGCTAGCATAGGTTTAGAGAAAAGCATCCTGGGCGGCCTACCTCCTGCTGATTCCTTTCATTGGGCGAAAATCCTCGGTAACATTGTGTTTGCGGTAGTTTTTGCCGCAGATCAAGCCCTTGTGCTGCGTCGTTATATCTCCGGTAGGCTATGGATACTGGCTACTAGTATAGGTTGGTTGATTGCCAATAGTGTGGCCATCGCCTGGATCAACTATATTTCCTCAATTGCCAATTCCTTTAATCAAGGCGTATCTCCTGAATTAGCCTTCATCTGGGGATTTTTGTCAACGTTTTCATACATTTTGACCGGAATTTGGCTAGGATTTTGCCAATGGTTAGCATTAAGGCGCTACGTAAAACAAGCGTGGCTCTGGATTTTCCTACCTTCTGTGTCCTTCTTCTTGATTAGTATTTTCGTTTGGTTGCTGTCTCTTGTGCAAGATTTAATTCCAGAAGTGAATCGCACTCCTATATTGTATTGGAGTGAACAAACATTTACGGCTATTATTCTCGGAGTGATACCAGCAATTGGCTTGTGTACCTTAAAAAGAAACTCTCATCGCCCAACTAAAAGTTCTAGTTCATCTACCCTTAGCAACAGCTAATTGCTTGATATTTACTATCGGTTAACAATTATGAATAAAGATAAAGTTTTACCAAAAATAGTCACGCCACCGATTGCGGAACAACAGCCAGAGGTTTTAGAATTGCATAGCGATCGCCGCATAGACAACTACTTTTGGATGAACGACCTAGAAAACCCGAAAGTTACCGCTTATCTGGAAGCTGAAAACGCCTACACAGCAGCAATGATGGAGCATACAGAAGCATTGCAAACCCAGATATACAACGAAATGCTGGCGCGAATCAAAGAAACAGATTTATCAGTTCCATTTCGGAAAGATGAATATTATTACTATTCCCGCACAGAAGAAGGCAAAGGTTATTCAATTCATTGTCGGAAAAAGGGGAGTTTAGAAGCTCCTGAAGAAGTGCTAATAGATGAAAACGAATTAGCTAAAGGGCACGATTTTTTTGAATTGGGTGTATTTGACGTTAGCCCCAATCATCAAATATTAGCTTATTCCTTTGATACTAGCGGTTCAGAACAATATACACTGTATTTTCTGGATTTGAATACACATCAGTTATATCCAGAAACAATTGCCGAAACTTATTTTTCCTTTGCTTGGGGTAACGATAATCAAACTGGATTTTACACCAAAATTGATGACGCTAATCGTCCTTACCAACTTCTCAAACACACATTAGCAACTTCCCCTCAAGAAGATGTGCTGATTTATGAAGAAAAAGATGATCTTTATCATTTATATGTTGGCAAAACCCGCAGCGAATCATATATATTGATGCTTTTGCAAAGTAGCATCACGACAGAAGTTCACTATTTGGATGCGAATCATCCCCAGAGTGACTTTCAAATAATTCACCCCCGAACTACAGGGGTAGAATATGATGTTGACCATCACAACGATAACTTCTACATTGTTACCAACGACGAAGCCACTAATTTTAAACTACTGAAAACGCCAGTAGCTTCGCCATTAAAAGAAAATTGGCAAACGATAATTCCCCACAGAGAAGATGTGCTGCTATTAGGGGTGAGCCTGTTTGCTAATCACTTAGTAATTTATGAAAGAAAAGGCGGCTTGCAAACTGCAAGGGTGCATAACCTATCCACAGGTGAAGAAAGTAATATTAGTTTTCCTGAACCAACTTATGAATTTGATGAAGGCAATAACCCAGAATTTAACACTAATATATTGCGCTTTCATTACACCTCTTTAATTACTCCCCATTCTGTGTTTGATTACAACATGGAAACAAATGAACGGGAATTGAAAAAACAAACAGAAGTATTAGGTGGCTACGATAAAACTCAATATCAGAGTGAATGGCTAATGGCTACTGCGACTGATGGCACAAAAGTTCCCATCTCTATTGTTTACAAACAAGGAATTAACAAAGATGGTAAAAATCCTTTGTTACTTACAGGATACGGTGCTTATGGGTCATCTTACCCAGCATCGTTTTCATCCACCAGATTAACACTATTAGACCGGGGAATAGTGTTTGCCATAGCTCATATTCGTGGCGGCGAAGAAATGGGGCGCAAGTGGTATGAAGAAGGCAAATTCTTACAGAAAAAGAATACCTTTACAGATTTTATCACCTGTACAGAATATTTAATTACTAAAGGTTGGACAGCAAGCGATCGCTTAGTAATTACTGGTGGAAGTGCAGGCGGTTTATTAATGGGTGCAGTAATGAATATGCGTCCTGATTTATTTAAAGCAGTAATCGCCAATGTCCCCTTTGTAGACGTAGTGACAACAATTTTAGATACCTCCCTACCCCTATCAGCAATAGAATGGGAAGAATGGGGAAATCCCAACGACAAAGTTTATTATGACTACATGAAATCTTACTCGCCCTACGATAATGTGGAAGCCAAAAATTACCCAGATTTATTAATCACTGCTGGTTTAAATGATTCTCGCGTCAAATATTGGGAACCCGCCAAATGGACAGCCAAACTCCGAGAAATCAAAACAGATAATCATATTTTGTTGCTCAAAACCAACATGGAAGGAGGACATAGTGGTGCATCTGGACGTTATGAAAGCTTGCGAGAATTAGCTTTTGAAGACGCTTTTATTCTCGATAGATTGGGTTTAGGAAATACTTAAATGCTAAAATAGTGCATGATGTTTTACTTGTGGAACAGGCATCTTGCCTGTTCTGCGAAGGCTAGGAAGCTTACTTATGTCCACTCATTGCCAGTATTTGTTTGATAATCAATACAGAAGCAATTGCCATCATGATTATCAATGTCACTCTACCACCAGGAACAAGTGGTTGATTAATACTATTTAACTGTGGTTCTTGACGTTGTTTCCAAGTCATTAATGCCGGAATTATCCCGCCTAAAACTGAAATACTAAAGGTTCCCGCAAAATCTAGGGCGCTAAAGAAAATGCTGGGATTAATTGCGCCCAAACTCATGGGAGGTAGCAGAATTAATGAATAAATTGGCAGACGGCTAGAAGGTTTACCCCGTACAACTGGGAACATATCTTGGAAGAAATCTAGCAACCCGTAGACAAAACCAATAAATGAAGTAGCGATCGCAAACTCTGAGAAAATAGATAATAAGATTCCCAACCATTCCCCAGCACCACCAGCCCGCAGTATTTGCAATGGGTCAAAATTACCTGTGCTTTGTATATCAGGACTAATACTGCCCAAAATTACCGCATTCCACAGCAGAAACATCATTAAAGGAATTAAAGAACCAATAATAATAGACTGGCGAATTTTGGGGATATCTCCTTCCAACTGAGTCACAACCACAGGGACAATATTATGGAAAAACAGCGCCACTAACATCACCGACACAGCACTCCCCAAGGCTGTCCAGTTGTGAGTCAAAAGTTGCACAGTCTTAACCTGTCCTCCTCCCAGCAACAATAGTCCCAGAAATGAAGTAATGACAATGGCGACAAAGGTGCTGTTGAGTTTCTCAAGGAATTTTTCTCGCCCCAGGTACATAATGCCACCAAATAGCAAAGTGAAGGCTATTGTCCCCACCCAAGCAGGCGGAATATTTTGAAGTCCCCACACCTGAGAAACCCCAGAGACTAAAATATTTCCTCCTTCAGTCATGTAAGCCACCAGCAAAGCATAGTGTAAAAACAAATACGCAGCGCCAGCAATACGCGCCCCCACAAACCCCAAAGTTCTTTCCACCATAGCTAACAAACCAACACTCAAACGCCCTTCTAGACGCATAGCATTGACACACACTTCTGCAAGCAACAGACCAGAAATCACAGTGTAGAGCCACACAGCAATTAACAACACTGTAGATGGTACAACGCCAGAAGGTAGAGTCACCGCAGGTAAAGCCAAAATACCAGCCCCAACCGTTGTTCCAGCAATTAGCGCCGTATTTCCCCACACACTACCCGGTTGATGACTTAACTTATTTTCAATGAGCAAGTCCTAAGTTGACAATTTCATAGACAAAACTATACTTATATTGACAAAAATCAATATATATTTTAGGAAAAAATCAACTACTTGATATATAATACGGTGATATCAAGTATTGAATTGAGACTATTGCCGACGCGAAAACCAAGCAATGATGGTGGTAGTCTTTTTCAGAAACTTAATTGGAACACAATCGCGTCTGGCTAAGGCGTGAAAGTCTACTGAGGGATAACTGCTCCCATGCTCCCGTTGAAGTAGAAAGTAAAGTCTAGTTTTGTCTAGGTTTTATATAGCAGAACATAATCGAGTAACTTCCTCTGAATGAGACTTGAAAACAGTTGTTGTAGGGGTCATACCGAGATAAGCGTCCGAACTGAATGCAGACTGTTAAGTTGTGTAACTAATTTTAGCAAAAACCTCAACGAACTGAATTAACAGTCAAATAAACGTCTGACCAAACCTTTGTAGAGACGTTGCATGCAACGTCTCTACATTCAGAAATATATAGACTTTCCATCATTTCTTTGTGAGGAACCGTGCCGAAATTCCTTCCTTCTTTTCTTCTTTTCTTTGTGTACTTTGCGCCCTTTGCGGTTCGTTCCTCCTTAAAAAAACAGCAAAATAGAAACTAGAAAAATCGCTCAGTAAACTCATAGATTAAATCAACCCGACCTTTCCTTAACATAGCCGAGTCTAAGCGTTCAGTAGTATTGCAAGTCATCAAAACCACTAACCTTTGCTGGAGTTGAATACCAGAATCATCAATGATACTTTGGTATAAAGTGCCATCCAACAAACTCAAAATATGTTCCGTTTTGTTATTATATTGTGCCACTTCAGAAGCCCGATTTTGGGCTAAATTATCAGCCTCATTGATGATAATGCAAATACGCTCTAAATAATTAGGCGGGACAAAATTAGCGATCGCATCGTGATCTAAAATAAAATTTACATACCCTAAAAGTACAATAACCTGCTTTGCTACTGCCTGTGTCCATACAGTTTTAACTCTAGCCGGGACACCATGTACCACAATAGCTAACTGATTCTGAGTCAGAATAGCTTGTTGTACTGTATCAGCAACGCCAAAAATCTACTGATAATTCTGTATCTTTAACTTTCAGAAAATAAGTAGTACTAGAGATACTATGGTGAATTAGAATTGTGATATCGAGTTATTATAAATTCGGCGAAAAATATTCTGTAATTTTGCGTATAATCAAGAAGTACTTGCTAAACCTATAGCTTTGAAGTTTTCTTTCACCTATGTTTGTGGCGTGGGTAAGAATCATCAAATAGGCAAAAGCAAAGCCTGAGCCAATCCTGGATTAGCTCTATTCTATCCTTGCGGGATGTCTCGGTTATTATCTCAAGCAAGACGTAAATCCCAATTCAATCTTCTGGAGAAGAGATGTATCTGGCACATTCATACATGAGTGGTGACAAGAAGCAAAACTCTCAGCAGCCTTTAATCTTGGTAGTAGAAGATCATGATGATAGTCTACTGCTGATTGGTTATGCCCTTGAGTCACTTGGCTGTAGATATATTTGTCAAAACGACAGTTCCACGACATTATTAGTGGCAAAAGACCATCAGCCAGACCTGATCATGTTAGATATTCTATTACCAGGTCTGAGCGGCACTGATATTGTGCATTATCTCAAACAAGAACCACTAACTGCCAAAATTCCAGTCATAGCAGTTACGGCTTTAGCTACTAGAGAGGATCGAGAACGCCTCCTTTCGGTGGGCTTTGATGACTATATCAGTAAACCTTACATGATCGAGGATCTAGAGGCAATAATTCGCAGCCTGCTACGTAGTAAGCTCAATTCTCCCTCGGTTCTGAAGAGTGCTGAGTGCTGAGTAATCAGAAGTAAATTAACCCAATGACAAATGACAAATGACAAATGACCAATGACAAATGACAAATGACTAATGACTAATGACCAATGACTAATGACAAATGACTAATGACTACTACATTTTGGTAGCGTCACTGTGAATACACTACCACGGCCTAGTTCCGATGTCAGTGTAATTGTGCCACCGTGTGCTGCGATAATTCGGCTCGATAGATGCAGACCTAAACCACTACCAGAGCGTTTATTTTTACCCTGGCGAAACCGCTCAAAAACAGTTGCTTGGTCTTCGGGCGCAATCCCATAACCTGTATCTATAACCTCAATTATTACACAATCTTGACCCTGAAAATTAGCTGATTTTTCGGAAATACAAACTTCTATCCCTCCTGTATCTGTAAACTTGATGGCGTTACCAATTAAGTTGTTAAATACCCGTCGCAGTTCTAGGGGATCGCCCATTACTACACCAGCGCTTTCTTGCTGTGGATCTAACTTACTCGTATCTATTTTGAGAGCCAAGTTTTTCTCACTAGCAAGAGGAGTAAGTTCGCCACTGACTTCTTGAATAATTTCTCGGAGATTGCACACGTCATCGTTTAAAGTCTTTTTACCTGCCTCGAAGCGATAGACTTCTAATAAGGTGTTTACCATCTGCATTAAATTTTTGTTACTGCGAATCATCACAGCGATCGCTTGTTTCATTTCTGGGGAAATTTTGCAGAAGGTTTCCTCAAGAAACAAACCCAGCATCCGATCAGCAGCGACTAGAGGAGTACGCAAATCATGAGTTAAACGCGAAACAAAGTCTTCGCGTTGGCGCGCCATCTTTTTTTGTTCATCCAGACTGTGTTTGAGGCGCAACAGCGATCGCACTCTGGCCAAAAGTTCATCAGTATCAAATGGTTTACGAATAAAATCATCTGCACCAGCATCCAACCCTTCCACCACACTGGATTGGTGAAAAGCAGTAATTAGCAGAATCGGAATATAGCTGGCATTAAATTGGGGATTTTTACGAATGCGCCGAGTCACTTCATAACCATCAATTCCTGGCATCATCACATCTAGTAAAATCAGATCAGGTGGAGATTTTTCAATTTGTTGCAAAGCTGTTAAACCATCTGCAACTAAGTCAATCTCATATCCCTCACTTTCTAGAATAGTTTGCACCAAAATGAGATTATCTCTAGTATCATCAACGGCGAGAATACGATCAATTTTCGGCTTTTCCACAACAGACATGGTTTATCAACAGTTTATAAGAATAATTTAGAGCTTGAGATTGGGAAAACTCATCGATGCTTTGTGAGATTTCGGCAAAGACTGATGAGGGTTTTGAACAGAGCAAAAAATATCGTGACCATCCAAATTTAAAACTGGGAGTTTACCCACTGTGCTTGGTAACGATAGTTGCCGTGGTATTTCAATTCTAAACATAGAACCTACCCCTAATTGACTTTCCAAAATAATTCTGCCCCCCATCATTTGCACCAAAGAATCTATAATTGCTAACCCTAGTCCTGTCCCCGGATATTTGCGCGTGATACTTTGATCCACTTGTCGGAAAGCTTCAAAAATATGTTTAAAATCTCTGGAAGCTATGCCAATACCTGTATCCCGAACGGCGATCGCCAATTGGTTTTGAGGAAGTTCTTTCACTTCAATCCAAATACAACCAGATTCAGTGAATTTAATCGCATTGGATAATAAATTGATTAAAATCTGGCGCACACGCACAGAATCATTAAATACCAAAGGTTGTTGCATATCAATATCGACTCGCAAAGACAGCTTTTTTGCTTCAGCCAGAGAACGCATTTGAGCAACGACGATATTAATAATTTTTGTTAAATCAAATAATTCCGGCTTTAACTCTAGTCGTCCTCCTTCCAGCTTAGAAAAATCCAGAACTTCATTTAACAACATCAATAAATTCTTACCATTATTTAATATGCGCTCCACCATATCTGTTTGCTGATGAGTCAGCTTACCGAACTTAGGGCGCAGCAATATTTGGGAAAACCCAATAATCGCATTCATCGGAGTCCGCAATTCATGAGACATAGTTGCCAAAAACTGCGATTTCAGCCGTGATGCTTCCAACAGCTTGAAGTTTTGTAACTGAATTTGTTGACGTTGTTGTTCTAATTCTTGATTCTTCCGAAGCAGCTGCTCGTTAGTTTCTCTGAGTTGCTGGTTTGCTAAAGCTGTCTGCATTTCAGCGCGGTGTATCCGAATAGCATGGCGTAAAACCTGCGCTAAAGTTTCTGAACACACCCTAGACTTAGAAAGATAGTCTGTAGCACCAGCTTTCATCAACTCAACAGCGATTTGTTCATCTTTTTGGGCGGTGAGGACTACTAAAGGAACTTTGATTTCCGCAGAACGTAGTCTTTGGATTAGTGCTAAACCGTCTTGATCTGGTAAACGATAATCAAGGAAAACACAATCATAAGTATTCGTTTTTAAAGTCGCCAGTGCTTCCCGTCCATCAGTCACCTCAGACAGTTCCATACACACACCTGCTTGAGTTAAGGATCGACGTACCGCCATCCGATCTACCTCATCATCGTCTACAACCAAAATTCTCAGCGTTTCTTTCATTGGTTTTTATTTTCGCTGTCAAATACAGGTTGATGTATAGCATCTCTATTTTCAAACTATCCCACTAAATAATTTTGATTTTTAGATGTGGTGTTCATCAACTTTTGCCCTCTACTCTATGGAGTTGAATTTTTATACTCAAATTCTCCAAAATCAGAATATTTCCCAATAGGGATGTGATTGACTCAAAAATTTTGTATAATACCCAATGTTTATTCACTAATGCCATACTTTTTCCTAAATTAGTGCAGGTTAAAGGATTAAAATATAGCCAGTAACTTGCAATTTTTAATTTTTTAGCCTCCATTTTGTTTTGCTCTTGCTTTGATTCGTGATCAAAACTACGGAATTTGTTGGCAATTTACTATCGCTGGTGGCTCAAGTAGAGGAAATTGACATAAAGTCACATAAAATACTTTGTTAACCCTCAAAACCATTGTAAATGAGTGTGCTAACGCCCGTCCTCAGTCATTAGTGAGAGTTACGTACCAAAATCATGTACCGTAAGCTTGAGCAGTTTTACTCACTGGGTTGCGGAGGGAAAGTTAAGCTGAAAGTATGGACAATTTCAGCAATATCATCCAAATTCATGATGCTTTGTGCTGTTTCCACAATTTTTTGGCCGGGCGCTAGGCTAAGGCCTGTATTTTTTTGGCGATCGCGAATTGACATAGTTAGAAAACTCACAAAAAGACACCGGGAGAATACTGTGGTCAGCATCTGCTATGGTCAATTAGTCTGATCTTCCCTGCTATAGAACTTTTAAATTGTTTTAATCTATTCATTTTTTAAATCTTTATTAAAGCTTTAGAATAGTATTAAATAAGGTTCTACTCCTGGAGACATGACAAAAATTATAACTCGTTTCAATATTCCATGTTTATTGGGAAAATGACGATATATCTTTAGCTAGATTTTTAACGAAATCTAGGGTGAAAAATCAGCAGGTTTACTATTTCTATCGACGGATGCCGGATTGTGAAAATATCATCTACCTTTGGTTTGGGAAAATAAGATAAACTGCTTAAAAAAGGTAATATTCCGCAAGATGCAATTATCAAGAGCAAGATAACAATGAATGAAATAAGCATTATTTTAATTGAAGATCATGATCTGACCAGAATGGGACTCAGAGCTGCCTTACAATCTCACAGCGCTCTCAAAGTCATTGGTGAGGCGGCAAATGCAACTCAAGGACTAAAACTTTTGGAAACGGCTAAACCAGATGTGGCAGTGGTAGATATTGGCTTACCTGACATGGATGGTATTGAACTCACCCGCAAGTTTAGACGCTATCAAGCCGAAACAGGGCAAACTGCCACAAAAATCCTGATTTTGACTATGGATCACACAGAAGATGCCGTACTGGCTGCTTTTGCCGCAGGTGCAGACTCTTATTACATGAAAGAAACCAGCATCAATAAATTAACCGAAGCCATACAAGCAACTCATGGCGGTAACTCTTGGATTGATCCAGCGATCGCCAATGTGGTACTACGGAAAATGCGCCAAGGTATTCCCGGAGAAACCCAAACTGCCGATAAGCACAAAACCGTCAAAATTGAAGCTTTAGCCAGTGAATACGAACAAGTCTTAGAAACCTATCCTCTAACTCAACGCGAACTGGAAATTTTAGAGTTAATTGTCGCTGGATGCAGCAATGGGCAAATTGCGGAAAAATTATACATCACAGTGGGTACAGTGAAAACTCATGTGCGTAATATCCTGAATAAACTCTGTGCTGATGACCGTACCCAAGCCGCCGTGCGGGCTTTACGTTCTGGTTTAGTTGGATAAAAATAAATGTGTTTTGATTAACACCACTTTTGACGTAAACAATCAGCAATTCTACGGGCTGCCCCTGGTTTACCCATGCGCCGGATGCCGTTTTCGGAAATTATTTGCAAAGTATTAGGATTTTGCCACAGCGATTGCACCACCAGGGGAACTTGTCCTGGATTGTCTACTAAAAATAGAGACGCGCCTAAAAGTCGGCTTTGAGCTTCGGCAAAAGCTGGGTTATATTGGGGACCATTACCGGGAATTGCGATCGCGGGTTTTCCTAAACCAACAAATTGTTCTGTTGCTGTCCCAGCCATTGCGATCGCTAAATCTCCCCAATAGAGACAATCATTATACCCTTGTTGTGTCAGGACAACATAACAGCTTCTTTGCCCAAATATCAACGCATCAGCATCAGCAATGGCAAGAGGAGATTCTGTATGGGTTTCCCAGCCTTGGGATTTCAGACTTGCGGATAAAATACCTTGGTCTAAACCAGGAGCGATCGCACCCAGAAATATCATATTTCCATAACTTTGTAAAATTCCATCACCGGCTAAGAAACTCGCCATCAATGCAGACACAGCAAGCATAATAATTTCCCAGTTAGCGTAAGCTTCCGGGGGACGGGAACCAGGTAATAAAGTGACCACTAATGGTTTAGCCACTTCTGGCTCATGGGCGGCGGAACTAGGAAATTTTGGTTTGGAAACCTTCGCTTCTAAATCATCCATCATCGGATTACCCAAATCAAAAGCCGGAATTGACCACTTTTGTAATATTTCCGTAGTCAACGCATCTCTAGGGAACACCGCCTGACAACGGCGACGACTCATCAACCACCGTTCCCAAGGATGATAAATTGAACCAGAAAAGTTTTCCCAACGTGCAGATTGGGATTTCCTCGGTAATAGTCCCACTTCATTCCGTACATAATATTCTGATTTTGCCGTCCCCACAAAAGCATAATTAGCACCACTAAAAGCAGCAAATAACAGAGGGACAATATCCCCAACAGCTAAAATAGCGCTCTTGTTACCTAATTTTTTTTGGGAACCCACCCAACCACGCACAGCTTGAATTTGATTCAGGGTAAGTTGCAACAAACCGCCACGTAAATCCCTGACTAATTCCCGTCCATCCATATAAATAAAGCCCCCAGAAGGCATAGTGCGGACTGAACCAATACAGGGAATACCTAACTTTTGGTAAGCACGCCCTTCACCCACCAAAGGTAATGCAAACATATCTGGGGGGTTTTCTTGTTGCTGGAATTTCTGCAAAATGCTGGTAGCAATCACATCTTCTCCATGACCATTGCTTAAAACCAGTAACTGCAAACCAGAAGTTGCTTCTAACGATAATGGGGAAATATTACTCATATAAATACTGTGAATGGGGAATAGGGATAAGAAACAAAATATGAAAATTAACTGTCTGTTTGAGTAAGAGGTATAAATGAGGATATCAATCGGCCAAGCAGCTGGAAGTTAGTATTATCCTCATTACTTCACCTCAAGACAACTAACTACCAGTGATTTAGGCTAAATATTATGCGAGTTTCTTCTGCTGCAATTCTGACTTTAGCTACTTTGGCAGCTAGCAATCTTACTCAACAAGCAAAGGCTACATTGATTACAGTTGCTTCTGAGGATCAACCTACTAAAAATTCAGTAGTGCCAGTTATTCTCGAAACACCTGCAAGAATTGAGACTATTGCATCCCCAGAAACTTTAGCTACGCAACAATTTTCCCAAAATTCTGTAGTTGTGCAAACAGGTGGACAAAAAAACCCTACCTCTTCACCTCCCCCTGTGGTCGTCTCCTCCTCTAGCACTGATAATAATTTATTTGTCACTGCTACAGATGTCCAGGTAGTGGGAGTTACTCAGGAATTGCAGCAGATTGTCCGCCAAGTGGTTAAAACCAAAGTCGGGGGGGAAACCAGTCAAAGTCAGCTACAAAAGGATGTAGAGGCAATTTTAGAAACTGGTTTATTTGCTAGTGCTAACGTTAATAGCACCACTAATCCAAATGGATTAAATGTAGTGTATCAGGTGCAACCGGTGGTAGTGCGATCGCTGCAACTTTCAGGGGCGAAAATACTCACTTATCAGGTAGCCCAAGAACGGTTTCAATCGCAAATCGGTAAACCTATCAGTCCCGAAGGACTCAAACAAGCTGTAGAACAAATTGACCAATGGTACGCCGACAATGGTTATCAGCTAGCAAACGTGTTATCCATTCAACCCAACAGCGAAGGAATCCTCACAGTAAATGTCGCTGAAGGTGTGGTGGGTGACATTAAGTTTCGCTTTATTAATGACGATGGTCAAACCATTGATAGCAAAGGTGAACCAGTTAAAGGACGCACCCAGCCCGATTTTCTGCGAAAGCAATTAAAACTCAAGCCTGGGCAAATTTATCAAGAAAATGCAGTCCGCCAAGATGTGCAGCAGTTATATCGTACAGGCTTATTTGAAAGTGTGAATGTTGCCTTTGAACGTGAGGCGAATCAAGTTGATTTAATTTACGAAGTCAAAGAATTTGGCGCGCGTGCGATTAACGTAGGTGGTAGCTATAACGCTGACTTGGGCTTGTTAGGTACGTTAAGCTATCAAGATCAGAATATTCGGGGGATTAATGAGAATTTGTCGGTAAATGTGGGTTTGAGTCGTAATGACTTGCAGTTTAATACTAAATTAAGCAGTCCTTATCGTGCTACTGAACCTGACCGTTTAGGCTACACAGTTAATGCTTTTCGTCGCCGGGAAGTTTCCGAAACCTTGGATGAAAAAATTACACTCCCCAATGGCGATAAAGTGCGGGAAGGTCAGATTGGTACTGGTATCAGCTTTGTGCAACCCCTTGATGATTGGGATACCACTTTGGGATTTAATTATACTCGCACCAGTATTCGCGATCGCCAAGGTAATATTACCCCAACAGACGCACAAGGCAATCGCCTCACTGCAAGTGAAACCGGTATTGATGATCTAGCTACGGTATCCTTTACCGCCTCTCAAGATAACCGAGATAATATATTTAATCCTACTCAAGGTTCTTTACTGAGTCTGAGTACAGAACAATCTGTACCCGTTGGTCAAGGTAATATTGCCATGAATCGCCTCAAGGCTAACTTTACTCAGTATGTGCCAGTCAAATTATTTAATACTAATAATACTCAGCCACAAGTATTTGCTGTGAATTTTCAAGCGGGTACAGTCATTGGTGATTTACCACCTTATGAAAGTTTTAACTTGGGTGGTTCTAATTCAGTCCGGGGTTACGATGTCGGAGATATTGGGAGTGGTCGCAGTTATGTATTAGCTACCGCAGAATATCGCTTCCCCATTGTGCCAGTATTGGGGGGTGTGGTATTTGCCGATTTTGCCTCAGACTTAGGTTCTGGTGAGACTGTATTAGGAGATCCGGCGGGTGCGCGAGGAAAACCTGGTCAAGGTTTTGGTTATGGCGCTGGGGTGCGTATAGACTCCCCTCTGGGCTTAATCCGCGCTGATTATGGCATTAATGACCAGGGAGAAAGCAAGGTGCATTTAGGTATAGGTCAAAGATTTTAAATTTAATGCATTGGTGTTTCTAACCAAACTTGCAAATCAGCCATACTGCTAAAATCAAGCAATGCTTCGCCGAGATTTTCTAATTGTTCTAAAGACAAAGTTTCAACCCGCGAACGCACCTCTTGAGGTAATTCTCCCACCCTTCGAGTTAGTTGACGCAGAACAAGCGATCTTTCTCCTTCTTCTCGTCCTTCTTCTCGCCCCTCTTCCTTAATTTCCCGGTAAACTCGCGTTTCCTTAAGTGTAATCCCTAGCATGGTTTCTACTTCCCTTCGGCTTAATTGTTCAAACTTGTACACCATTATTGTCGTCACTAACTCAATTATGACGCGACTTGATGGCGATCGCACTTCCTGTTGATTTCTGGCTAATAAATACCTGGCTTCTTGCGGCGCTTGTTCTGCATCTATCGTAGTTAACACCATTAATGCTACCCACAAAGGTAAGGAACGAATATCTCCCAACTCATCTAAATAGATACAATGTACTTGGTCTCCATTAAGTTGGTTGCGATGGGGATAAATATCACTTTGTTCAATATTGCGAGATGGATAAATTATGACTGCTTGCCAATCACCCTTCGGGTTCGACAGTCACTCATGGGGGAAACCCCCAAGACCGCGCTGTCTCACTAAACCTGTGACGGTTGCGGTAAAAATATAATGAAGATTCCGCAAATACTCTTTCATACAGCCTCTCATCTTTTTGAAACTGCACCTCACAGAAATATACAACTCCAGCACCTTCACTTTCCGGTGGGAGAAATACGCCATCAATCTCAAATTTGGGTTCTTTGACAGCTACCGAGTCAAATTTGTATTCACCTGCATTTTCTGGAGAATCTCTCAAAAGTTCAAACAGTAAATTGGGAGATTGTTGAAATAGTTTGTAAAATATCGAATCTCTACGCATAAAAAGAACTACTCAGTGAGCGCCATAGAGCAATACCAATGGGCATCATTTAACCCCTACTGTATGATGAACAAGACAAAGCTGTTAATATAAACGGGAGGTTTTCCACTTCGGGAATTCAAAATATAAATTATCCCTGTATAAATATATGGGAAAACTGGCGATTTACAATTGCCTGAAGACTCAAGAATCAATAATATTTGCTTACTCAGCACTCAGCATTCAGCACTTCCTATGTTAGCAGGCACAACTTTGCAGGGTGGCAAATATACCCTGAACCAGGAAATAGGGCGCGGTGGTTTTGGTATTACTTTTAAAGCGACTCATCACTACTTAGGTCAAGAGGTAGTGATGAAAACTATTAATGAAAAACTCCGTCAACATCCTGATTTTCCCAAGTTCGAGCGCCAATTCCAAGACGAAGCCAGAAGATTGGCTACTTGTATTCATCCTCATATTGTCAGGGTCAGTGACTTTTTTGTCGAAGATGGACTGCCTTACATGGTGATGGAATACATCCGTGGCGATACATTGGGAGACGCATTTGTGTTGCCAGCGATACCCTTACTAGAAGCCAGAGCCATTCATTATATTCGTCAAATTGGGTCAGCGTTACAGGTAGTACATCAGAATGGTTTGCTACACCGGGATATTAAGCCAGACAATATTATTTTGCGTCAAGGAACTCAGGAAGTAGTACTGATTGATTTTGGAATTGCTCGCGAATTTAATAATGGTGTCAGGCAAACTCACACTGGCATGGTTTCTGAAGGCTATGCTCCCCTGGAACAGTATTTGACTCAAGCAGAGCGCACACCCGCTACAGATGTTTATGGTTTGGCAGCAACATTGTATGCTTTGTTGACAGCACAAGTTCCCTTACCAGCATTATTGCGCGATCGCGAACAAATGCCCTCTCCTCGCGAACTGCAACCCCACCTGAGTGCAGCAGTTAATCAAGCTGTCATGCGTGGGATGGCTGTAGAACCTCAATTTCGTCCAGCAACAGTTGCCGAATGGTTGCAATTATTGCCTGGAAGTACAATGAATACACAAAATAAGGCAGTTCCAACTGAGGCAGTGTCAACTATAGTGTTACCTGTCGAGCAACAGCGCCAAAAAATTCCCCAAAAACCTCTGCTCAGTCGGCTGAAAAAGCCATCAATGCCTCAAAACCTGCCGAATCCTAAAATCTTCATCGCTTTAAGTATAATCGTTGTTGCTGGCGCAGCAGGTTTTGGCATCACTACCGTATTTTCTAATTTTCAGCCACAGTCAACTTCACCACCTCTGTTTGAGAAGCGCACAATTGAGTCGGAGCAAACAGAACCATTCGCTGATTCGCCATCTTCATCTGAAGAAGAAGAAAATAACAGCAGACAAAATCGGCGCACTTCTTCGCCGCGTAACTCTGCACCCGTGAGAACTTCCAGACAACGCCAGCGTCCTATTCCTGTTCCTGAAGATCAAACTCCCAATACCAGTAGCAGCACTTCAACGGACAGTGCGCCAAAACCCAGTTCTCCGGAATCGTCAGTTACACCTAGCGTTGCTCCCACACCGTCATTAGTCGAAAGGCTGCGAGAAGTCCGTGAAACTCGTGAGGCTTTACCCCCGCCATCGCCGGAAAATAGTTTACCCACTACTGGCAACAATTCCACCTCACCCCCACCGGTGAAGCAATCAAATCCGATAATTATACCCACAGCGCCACCATCTCCCGAAGCCAAACGCTCAGATCCTCCGACTGTGGTAGTCCCCACGGTAGAAAACAAGCCAAGTCCCATAGTCGTACCTGGCGAGTAGTACCCCAAGAACTGCTTAATTGGTCGGAGTTGGTTTCGTCGCCTTCTGACTCACATCCCCACCCTGTAGAGGGATGGGGAATTACGGCGTTACGTTAAAAATTAAGCAATGAGCTATCCTAAGTTGACAATTAAATAGACATACTTATACACTTATAGACAAATATCTAAGTGTATTTATGTTTAAACCACATGAATTTGCCGAGAAAATTGGAGTTTCTGTTAAAACACTACAAAGATGGGACAATTCTGGAAAATTACCAGCAAAAAGAACACCATCGGGGCATCGGTTTTATACAGAGAACGACTTATTGATTATTCAGGGATTAAAACCCACAGAGCAACATCGTAAAAATATCGTTTATTGTCGCGTTTCTTCTAATGGACAGAAACCGGAATTGAGGAATCAAATCACCGCTATGGAAACATTTTGTTTAAATAGGGGTTTAGCTGTTGACGAATGGGTATCGGAAATTGGCGGAGGCTTGAACTTTAAAAGAAAGAAGTTCTTATCAATTATGATGTCTATGCTTCAAGGCGAAATCGCAATTATTGTCATAGCTCATAAGGATAGAATGTGTCGTTTTGCTTACGAAGGTTTACCGCATACCACTTGTAAATCAATCACTATATCTCGTACTGCTGACAGTTGGTTTATCGCCTTTGCTTATGAACAAGAGCATGAACCAACCCTTAAAAAGTATGAAGTTGTAGGTGTGGATATTGGGGTAAAAGAATTAGCTACTCTTTCTACAGGTGTAGTATTTCCTAACCCCAAACACTACAAAACTAACCTGAGAAAACTTAAAAGACTTTCTAGGAAACTCGCCAGAAAGATCAAGGGTTCCAACAATAGGTATAAAGCTAAAATTACATTAGCTAGACACCATGCCAAGATAGCTAACTTGAGAAAGAATACCCTTCACAAAATCACTACTTACTTATGCAAAAACCACGCAAAGATAGTCGTAGAGAATTTGAATGTTTCAGGGATGCTATCTAATCATAAATTAGCTCAAGTAATTGCTGATTGCGGATTTTATGAATTCAAGCGTCAGCTAGAATACAAAGCTAAGAAGTTTGGTTGTGAAATAATCATTGCTGACCGTTGGTTTCCATCGACCAAAACCTGTTCCAATTGTGGACATATTCAAGATATGCCACTTTCAGAAAGAGTTTACAATTGCCAAAATTGTGGGCATTCAATGGACAGAGATTTAAACGCAGCAATAGTTTTATCGAGGTTGGCTAAACCTTGAACGCTTACCGAGGGATAACCGCTCCCATGCTCCCTTTGACGTAAGAAGTAAATGTCTAGCTTTGTCTAGTATTTATCTAGCAGGTAACTTACTGATAAAATCACCCGCCTAGTCCCCAAAATACTCAGAACTTAGGTGATGAATTTCTGGAAACAGGTCTTATTAAACCTCCGCTTAATCAAAGTACGACGGTTTTTAGGCTCATTCTTTTATCCCCTGCAACGGGACGCTTTAGAGCGTCGGTTTCAGAGTTCGCCAAATATAGAGGTGTTTGCAGAAATTGGCGACATTCTCCGCGCGGAAACTACTCAAAGGGGTGGAAAATTTTATTTTCAGAATGTTGAATTGGAAATATGCTTTTTGGCTGAGGATTTAGTTCGGATTGATTGGCAACCTGGAGTACTTCCGATTCCCTATGCTAGCGCTCGTAAAGATTGGCCAGAAATAGCGGTAAAATTTCAGGAACTAGGCGATCGCTGGCTAATTTCTACGGCATCTCTCCAGGTGATTATATCCCTAAATGGCAGTTTGGAATTACAAAATGCTTTTGGGCAAACCATCCGTGAGGAATTACCGCCCCAGCAAAAAACTTCTGGTTGGCTACATCAGGCCAAATTGCGATCGCTTGAACATATTTACGGATTAGGAGAACGGGCTGCGCCTCTGAACCTCCGCACCACATCCGCAACCAGCAGTTATCAGATGTGGAACTATGATGCTGGCGGTAGATATTGCCCAGGAACTGACCCGCTTTACCTGTGTATTCCGGCTTATTTGGGTTTACATGACCTTGGCAGTTACTTAATCTTCTACGAAAATAGTTATAAAGCCACATTTAGCTTTAATGGTTATGCCGCAGCTGATTTTACAGGCGGAGCGCTGCGTTATTACCTCAGTGTTGGCACACCCCCCCAATTACTAGACCGATACACAGAATTAACAGGTCGTCCAGCCCTACCACCTCGTTGGGTACTGGGATATCATCAGTCACGCTGGGGATATGAAACAGAAACAGCAGTGCGAGAAGTTGCGGAAGGATTTATCACCCATGACCTACCATTAAGCGCAATTCATCTAGATATTGTTAATCCCGGCGTGAAAGCTGACCGCAAGAGTGAATTATTTGAGGAAGGTCGCGCCCAAGAAGTATTTTGCCAACTCCCCAATGGTAAACTCGTGATTGCTCCTGTCTGGCCTGGACTGTGCGCTTTTCCCGATTTCACAAACCCCCAAGCCCGCCACTGGTGGAGTCGTCAGTATGAATATCTGCTTGATTTAGGCTTTACTGGTTTCTGGCATGATATGAATGAGCCAGGCGTATTTGTTTTATGGGGAGATCCCAGTTTACCGCAGCACTCAACCCAGCATTTTATGGAAGGCAGAGGTGGCGACCACCGGGAAGCTCATAATGTTTATGGATTACTCCAAGCTGAAGCTGCTTATGAAGCACTCAGTGAGTACAAACCAGAGTTACGCCCTTTCATTGTTTCACGGGCAGGTTGGGCAGGTTTACAACGCTACGCCTGGACTTGGACGGGAGATATTGAAACCAGTTGGTCAGGGTTACGCCAAACTATCCCTACTGTCCTGAATCTTGGTCTATCAGGGATTCCCTACAGTGGCGCAGACATTGGCGGATTTAAAGGTAATCCCAGCGCCGAACTGTATTTACGCTGGTTTCAAATGTCAACTTTTTTACCATTTTTTCGCACCCATTCCGCCAATAATGTCAAGCCGCGTACACCTTGGGGTTTTGGTGAACCAACTCTGAGTATTGTCCGGGAATTCTTACAGTTGCGCTACCGACTGATGCCTTATTTATATACCCTCGCCTGGGAAGCTAACCAGAAAGGATATCCTCTGATGCGTCCATTGTTTTGGGCTGATAGTACAGACCAGGATCTTTGGGATGTGGAAGATGCTTTTTTATTGGGTGATGCTATATTAGTTGCTGCCATTGTGGAGTCAGGCGCAACTTCTCGTTCCATCACCCTACCGAAAGGATATTGGTATAACTTCTGGGATGATACCTTATTGGAGGGAGCAAAAACAGTAAATATAGCAGCACCCATTGAGCAGATACCTCTACTTGTGAAGGCGGGGAGTATTTTGCCCATGTCGGTAGAAAAACAACTTATACTTCACATTTACGCACCTATGAGTCTCACCAGTGAAGGTCGGGTTTATAGCGATGCTGGAGATGGATATGGTGAATGGCGCTTAGATGAATTTTACCTGAAGCGCGATCGCCATATTCTCGAAATTACATGGCAACAGCAGGGAAATTATACTTTCCCATATACCACAGTTCAACTCCACTTTCACGGTATAGAGGTTCAACAAGCCTGGGTAGACACTCGAAAAGTTAATTGCCAAAACAATTGTTTAGAAGTTGAACAGTTTCAGGAAGTTCGCTTGCAGGTCAAATGACCTTAAATCAGGTATAAGCAGCAAAACAAAATCCACCTAAACTTCTGAGTGTTTGGTGGACTTGTTTTTGATTTAAGTGGATCCGAGCAGAGTCGAACTGCTGTCCAAATTGGGTATTTACACCCCGTTCGTTCACAGGTTTAGCCTTTCTAACCCTCAAGGCGGGAATCGTTCATTATCCCGAACGTAGGATGCTCTGATTAAGTCTTAGCTAACAAGCCAACCAGAGAACACTTGTTAGAGCTTCCGTTGGGGGTTGGTCTCTAGTCCTTAACGGAGTCAAACCAGAGACGCTCGAACCTGTAAGAGGTTTTTAGGCAGCTGCTACTAGAGCAGGCTTACGAGCAAAGTTAACGATGTTATTCGCATTTACTTTTGTTTTGAGCCTTTGATTTGCGAGAGGAGACTCACTCTCGACCTGAATCACAGAGTAGCGTTCGCCAACCTGTCGAAACCGTGACGGACCCATGAGGTTCATATATCCATTATAATACGCGGTTGGGGAAATGTGTGGAGAGCCAAAAAATTTGCGCTTTTCTCATTCAGAAAATTATAGGGGCATGGTGATACCATGCCCCAGGGGATTGAAGTTAACAATCTCTACTGATTTTCGTTAGCGACAACTTGGGGAAGTCCCATGCTGTAGTTAGTGACACGAGCCGAGAGATTGTAGCTGATTTCACCTTTTTGCAAGAGCGATCGCAGATAATGCTCTAAGTCTGAACCAATGCGGCGTAAGTTATAATCTGTTAAATCAACGCCACTAGATGCTTCTACCAGTTCATCAAACTGGCGATAAACCTTTTGTAGAGCATCTTCGTTCCAATTGAATTCGTTGTCTGGGTCAATATCTAACGTTAAGACCTGATTACTAGGAACCAGTTCGCCATCCCGGTCAATTTCTGCCGCGAAAATTCGGATATGCCGGGTTGTGGACTTGAGGAGCATCGGGTTGTCCATAAAAGGGTGTAAGCTTTGCTTTAATTACACTGAAATAATTGTAGACGTTATCCGTGGACTTAAATGCCCGTTAATTACAAGTAGGGAGCGCAAACGTACTTTTTTCGGTTTTTACAACACTAATCTGGCAGTTGGAGACAAATTAATATTAAATCTTGATTACACTCCCATTCATATTTAATATACCATAAAACCTCAGTATTTTTACTCGTTAAATCTAGAATATTCCCAGATTCAGCTACTCTACTGGAATAGATCAGCTTGAAGTTTTGATAATATTTATAACATTCAGATTTTACTTATGCTTAATTTGTTCATCAACATCTCTGGAATTTTTTGGTTGAACAAAAGGTACATGAAGTCATTATATGTAATTATGGTAAAACTCCCTCTGGCTTTAATAAAAGCGAAAATAACAGCCATTTATTTTACGTATAAATACCAAAAATTTAGTAAAAAGTTAACCTACTTAAATGAAAAATAAAGTTAATGTAAAAACATTTAAAAAGGTTCAACAAGTTCTTACAGAAACTTTATTGTATAAGATATCAAAAACTGAATAATAGTTATGGTTTAGCTAAAAGCACATCTGGCTCAGGAAGATCACGACTTCGCCCTGAAAGTCTATATAGAAAAAACACAGGAGAGTGAATATAGAATACAACTGTTGTGGATTGAACAAAGACTTTTAATTCCAGAACTGTGGATACAAAAAAAATATAAAGGATTTTGGCTGGGGAGATATAGCAAAAGTCAAAAGTCAAAAGTAGGGGCGGGTATGGCTAGGCCACGCAAGCTACATATTAGTAAACCCGCCCCTACTGTGACTGGGTTTTAAACTTTTTCCACGTCCTAACCACCTTGGCGGCTGCTATAGTTCCTCACCCTGACGACCACTAAGTAATCTCATCCTAAAAATTATGAACTCGAAAGCATTACCACGCCAGATAAATAATATCGAAGTAGGTGTTTATGAGTGCGAAATACATCTCAAGTTTCGGTTGATTGAAGAAAAAAGTTTATTAGGCGATCGCGAGCAACTATTACAGGTATTGCTGGACGCTTTGACCGAAGGCTCTGATGAGTTTCTAGAGACGCTGCAAGCCTCTGTTAAGGCGCAGGAAGTGTCTGAATTCAAGGCCTCGCCCCAAATGCGTCGCCAGTTGATGCGCTTACGTAACGCTGTGGACAACAATCAATAGATCACAATCTCAAGCTGTAAATAAAGTTTGGCTTTTGGTTGGAGCGATGATCAAAAATTTCTTGTGGTGCGGGCAAATATGCCCGCTAATCTCAAAAGATTTTCAGAAAACCCATCTGAGAAGATGGGATAATTTCTTTTCTGGTATTCTCCTAATCACTGCACTCAGTGGGAGTAACAATTGTTTGGCTAGGCTCAAAGGGTTGAATTTCTACTTAGCCAGACCGTGTTCCAATGCAAAACGAACTAATTCGGTGCGGCTATTAGTGCCAGTTTTACTAAACAAACGGCTGACGTATTTCTCAACATTACGGACGCTCGTTTCTAAGCGTCGGGCGATTTCTTTGTTCATCAACCCCTCAGCTACCAAATTTAAAACACTTTGCTCTCTGGGGGTCAAGTCGATTTTAAACGGGGCTGGAGATTGAGAAATTGCACTTCTTTGAGTTAATAAAGCCTTAATTTGAGCAATTTGATTAGCTAGTTCAGCAATATCAATGGTTTCGCTCTCTTCACCGGTGGCTTTAGTGAGCCGACGAGACAGTAAATTCTCAACTATTGCCACTAACTCATCTGGATCGAAAGGCTTCGGTAGATAAGCATCAACACCGGCTTGGTAGCCCTGAATGCGATCGCCTGTCATTCCCTTAGCAGTTAAAAATATGACTGGGACTGTTTGAAAACGGGGGTCTTCTCGCAGTTGTTTGAGGAACTGATACCCATCCACCTGCGGCATCATGACATCAGAAATCACTAAATCAGGTGTATTCTGCTGCATCCAATCCCAGCCTTCACGGGCGTTACTGGCAACTTGAACACTGAAGCCGCTTTCTTGTAAATAGTCGCTCACGGCTTCCCGCAATCCCGGTTCATCATCTACCAGTAACAATTGTGCTGACATGGAAATTTCCTTGTGTTTACCTGTTTCCAATTTAGCGAAATTTGGTAGGTATTGGGTTTAAAGCCAGTCAATATTTTGGGCATTTTCTGGCAACTTAGCATCTTTTTGTCCAGCACAACGCGCTCTAGCAGTGAACAAACTAATGGGAGTATTTAATAAATCTACAATAGTGGCTTGACCCGCGATCGCCTGCAAAATATCCCGTGGTAGTTCCTTCAATAACCAACGTACCAAACGATAACTGTAATCTTTGGCTGTGATCTCTGGCATTAATTTTACACCGTGCAGTTCATGCAGATAGCGATTAGAGCGTCCGTAGCGTCGCCATTGACTTTCTAGTTCCTTGAGTGTGGCGCGGTGGCGGTGCTGGATAATTGCATCTGGGGCAAATTCTAAACGTCCGATATTTGCCCGCAGAATCCGCCAACAAATATCGGCATCGCCACCAGTGGTCAGATATGGTCGAAATAGACCTGCTGTTTCTAGCGCCATGCGACGAATTGCTAAATTAGCGGTTTGACCGTAAGGACAAAAGGAATTAGCCAGAGTATGCTTCTGAGATAAAGTTTCTTGACGCTCTGCGTGTTGTTCTAAGATAGTATCACCCGGTAGCGCCGCAATTTCACCAGCCACAATTACCACATTTGAATCACGAAAAGGCTGGATTAACGAGTCTAGCCACTGCGGTTGGGGATGACAATCAGCATCCGTAAAAGCGATAATTTCGCCCACAGCAGCGCGAATTCCCGTATTTCGGGCAGCGTAAGAGCTTTGAATGTGATTTTCGCTCAAAACATGAATTACAGGGCAATTTTCCGCCGAAGCTTTCAGCAGGCTCAGAGTGCGATCGCTGCTGTTATTATCAACCAGTAAATACTCTACCCGGTCTTGAGGGTAAGTTTGAGATAGCAGACACTTGATTAACTCTGGTAAATCTGCCTCACCGTTATAAATAGGAACAACCACTGATACCATTGGCAAGAAACTTTTGGTAGTGGTTGAATCAACAGGCTGATTCATAAGACCTCTCGGTATGCGGGAAACTCAGCGAAGGGTGCTGAGAGGGAAGCGACACGGGCGGTTTTAACCTCTGTGGTCTTTGTGCATCTTGACCATCTCCATCTCAGTATGGTATTTTGGTGAATGCAGACTGTAAAGGTGCGGACAATATTCTTTCGAGAAAGTAAGCACAATGCTTTAAGCGGAGTGTCTAGTGGCTGTTTGGCACAGCCTTTACGAGTGAAAATCTCTTAAGAATCTCAGTGTCTTTAGACCTGAGAGTGTCAAAAAATATGAGTTTTATAGGGAGATGGGATTACTCAGCAGTATTCCCAGTCCAAAATCGTCCTAGCTAAAATTTTAAATCTCTAGCCCCAGAACTGACAGGTTGGTTAGTTTGGCTGGCTGGAGGTAGAGCGAAGTTGTTACTTGATAGTGCTGCGATCGCTCTAGCATATTGCGGATCGTTTTGAGTGCCAACTAAATTGGGATTAGTCGCCAGCTGACGCTCTTGTGCTGCTGTCAAATCTAGCTTAATATCTGGTACAATCCCTTTTTTATTAATATCTGTGCCATCAGGAGTGTAATAGTGGGCAATGGTAACTGCCAAACCTGAACCATCTGCCAGTGGATGAACAGACTGCACCATTGCTTTGCCAAAGGTTTGACTGCCAATAACCACTGCTCGGTTATTATCCTTGAGCGCCCCAGTCAGAATTTCGCTAGCACTGGCCGAATTACCATCTACTAAGATTGCTAAAGGTCGTTGCGTCAGGGCGGTGCGATTAGCATTAGTCAGCTCACTACCTCCGGCACGGTTAACTGTACGGACAATACCACCATTATCCAACCACATCCGAGCAATTTCAATACTGGAATTTAACAAACCCCCAGGATTTCCACGCAAATCTAAAACAAAAGCATCCGGTTCTTGAGCGTTTAAATCTTGAATAGCTCGGCGCATTTGCTCCGACGCGTGGCCACTAAACTCCCGCAACCGGATATAGCCAACGCGGCGATTTCCTTCTTGTTTGAGGGTATAGCGCACTGTTGGGACTTCAATTATTGCCCGTGTCAGCTTCACATCAAAAGCACTCCGCCCCGTTCTTCCTAATTGCAGCTTTATGGGACTACCGACTTTACCACGAATTAACCCAGAGGCCTCTTCCACCGACATTTTTTGCGTGGATTTGCCATCAATTGCCAAAATCTCATCGCCTGCTTTGATCCCAGCCTTGAGCGCCGGAGAATTTTCGATAGCTTCCAAAACGGTGAGGCGCTGAGTTTGGTCGTTCATTTCCATGCGAATGCCAATCCCGGAGACTTCGCCGGATGTTTGGTTAGTGAGAGCTTTAAATTGTTGGGGATCCATAAACCGCGTATAAGGATCACCCAGTTTTTGTAAAGCTTCGCGAATTGCCACATAAGCTTGTTCATTAGAAGAATATTCTTTGCTTAACAAGCTCTGCCTAGTGGCTATCCAATCTTGTTGATTAAAACTGCCATCAACATACTCACGATTTACCAATTGCCATACTTGGTCAACTAACGCTTTCGGGCTATCTTCTAAGGCGGCCAGAACGCAGCGAGTCCAAGCAGAGCCAAACACAGAGACAGTGGCGGTTGTGGCAATCGCTCCACCAATCAAGACTATTTGGAGTGGCGAGTAACGTTTCGCAGATTGGTTCATGTATATCAGTGGAATATAGTTATGTTTTTGATAGTTTAGCAATCAGGCTTTTGGGAAGTTTTTCCGTTTTTAGACTTAATTTTACTTATGTTACCCTCATCATTTTCTCCTGTTCATTATCTGATACCTTATTAACGATTATTTCTCGAACTGTGAGCTTTCATAGTAGTCTAATATGACACCATCAAGTTACAGTAACCTTTGTGTGACTATATTTTGACAATTTTATAGATATCAGCGTTATACCCTATATTCTCTTTATAAGATAGCACTTGTCTGACTGAATTGTAGGTCTTCTCGATATTATTTAACCAAGCTTTTATTACCTATTTCATGAGACATAAATTTACAAAAACCTCATCCATTTCTCCCTGGAGAAAATTCCGTAAACAGTGGCAATTGTTACAAAAAATAGCGGGTGTTTTCTGCCTAATATTGGCTGGTTGGCTAATTTTTACTACTATAACTCTGGTTTGGGCATCATCTGAGCCAGTAGATGCCTTTTTTGTGCTGGGTGGTAGTATTCGCCGAGAAATTTATGTTGCCGAAGCTACAAAAAAATATCCCCAAATTCCAGTTTTAATTTCCAGTGGTTCCCAACTACCCTGTATATGGCTAATTTTTCAGAGGGAAGCAGCAGAGTTACAAAACGTTTGGGTAGAAAATTGTGCGAATTCAACTTTTGAGAATTTTTACTATGGAATTCCCATTTTGCGGCAATGGAAAGTACATAAGGTAACACTAATAACCTCACCAACTCACCTACCCAGAGCTAAATGGCTAGCACAGATTCTTTTAGGCGCTCATGGTATTTGGGTTGAGACAGATATCGTTCCAGAGCAGGGCATACCGGGTAATTATGAGTCTGGGTGGAAAACGGGGCTAGATGTCACCCGAAGCTTAATTTGGGCAGTGTTTAGTCACATTATCTGGCCACAATGCTCAAATGTCACCAGACTTGCTGAGGTAGATATGCAAGCTTGGCAGAGCCGAAATTTTAAGTGTGAACACCAGGGAGGTATAGCAAAAGTCAAAAGTGAGCCAGCGCAGTCTTCTCCCAAAGGGAGAGGCTAGCGCCAAGGGGGTTTCCCTCATGAGCGACTGGCGAACCCCGAAGGGGTCAAAAATCAAAAATCAAAAATGAAAGACTTGCTGTGAATGGGTTTGAGATTTTTCCCATGTCCTAACAACCTTGGCGGTTGCTATATAAGAGGAAAGGGAGCAGGGACCAGGGGGGATTTGGAATTGATTAGGACTTACGCAACTGGCACAGGCGATGCCTGCGGCGGGCTACGCCTACGCTAAATTAAAGTACATTTGTATTATTAGCCATAGGCTTTATCTTCGCAATAGAAAGTCGCTGTCTGGGGAAAATGATTCAGGACTTACGCACAAATTACGGAATAACGAACCACACCAGACGCAGAGGACACAGAGGAATCAGGGTTTGAGATAGTTTTTGCGTAAGTCCTGAATCCACTATTTTGTTACTCTGTCAATAGTTGGATATTGCGGAACTGACCATTACTATCAGGATTAAGTACATCATGGTCATTGGCAAAGGTGAGATAGTTGAAATTGCCCGTGAAGTAATCTCCTACGGTAATACTGTAAGATTGCCAACCAGAACCAGTGCTATAGTTTTTAAAGTTATTTAGTCCCCAATTTTGAGTTCCACTGAGTTGGAATAAGTTTTGGGGGTTATTGACTACATCATTGTCAGTATCAAAACCAATTCCGTGAATTTCTCCTCGTTTGCTGCTTTGGAATTCAAATTCCAGGATGGTGTTATTGGTAATATTGTAACTACCAATGTCGAGTTTTTTCCAGGTGTTACCGGATAGTCCTAGTTCAGTTTTATCAGCAGAGATAGTGAATTCATTTGTGACATTTTGGGAGGCGGCGGAAAGAGCGTATTCGTTGCTATTACCGTTGATATTGACGCTGATGTTATTCTGATTCTCGTAGAGTTGGATATTGCGGAACTGACCATTACTATCAGGATTAAGTACATCATGGTCATTGGCAAAGGTGAGGTAGTTGAAATCTCCGGTGAAGTAATCTCCTACGGTAATACTGTAAGATTGCCAACCAGAACCAGTGCTATAGTTTTTAAAGTTATTTAGTCCCCAATTTTGAGTTCCACTGAGTTGGAATAAGTTTTGGGGGTTATTGACTACATCATTGTCAGTATCAAAACCAATACCGTGAATTTCTCCTCGTTTGCTGCTTTGGAATTCAAATTCCAGGATGGTGTTGTTGGTAATATTGTAACTACCAATGTCCAGTTTTTTCCAGGTGTTACCGGATAGTCCTAGTTCAGTTTTATCAGCAGAGATAGTGAATTCATTTGTGACATTTTGGGAGGCGGCGGAAAGAGCGTATTCGTTGCTATTACCGTTGATATTGACGCTGATGTTATTCTGATTCTCGTAGAGTTGGATATTGCGGAACTG
>NZ_CP007203.1:3335928-3516638 GCF_000340565.2 Nodularia spumigena CCY9414 | reverse complement strand
ACTCCTTTTCGAGTTTCTAGGCTTTCTTTAATAGCTAAACCTCTGTGTTGTAATTCCATACCCCAGATGACTTTATTATTTTGAACTAACGCAAAACCTGTAGTTTTACTCCCTGGATCTTATTTTTAWTWCAATCGGTTGAGTTGGAACTTCAGATTTAGGTTCTTTCAAAATTATGGTAAATGGAAATCTTCTAAATACAGCAGCTTTTTGTTGATTTAATAAAAAACGTGCATCTCCTGGATGAATTGGAGTAAGTGGTTTTTTGTTGGTATCAAGAACTAGAACAAAATTAGACATTTAAATTTCACCTTTTCAGGGTAATGTTTGCTTCAACCTTGTTATCTGAGCTTGTTATGCTAAATACACTATCCTTGCGGATTGTTTAATAAGTAGCAACATGGCAGGGGACTAGCGAATCCCAAGGTGTTATGACCTAGATAACGTTTACTCATGTTTTGAGTGGTTTGGTTCACATAAACTACAGATTACTCCGTTTATTTATGCTCTCTTTGTCGTGAGAATCATCGGACTGATGTTGGATACCCTAATACTAAGGCATTAATCCGACGTTGCCTTAAATGTAAAAATAATGTCTCACGCCAAGGCGCATTCGGCGTTCGCGTAGCGTCCCGTAGGGAAGCCGTTCCCGTCCGTCGCGCAGCGTCGCGAAGGGAAGGGTAGGCGCAAAGAATTGGCGTGAAACTCACATCCTGATGCTATTCAGCAGGTTTGTTGGTAGCTCGATTAGCACGCGCCTCGGCTGAAGCCATGACTTCATCAAAATTTTCTAGCATTTCACCAGGGAAATTTTCTAAAACCCTAGTAGAAATAGCCACACGACCTTTACCTTCATCTAAGTCAATAATTACAGCTTTAATTGTTTGACCAATTTGAAAGACTTTTTCGAGAGATTCAATGTATTTTTGGCTAACTTGCTTAATATGTAGCAACGCACTAAGACCATCTAAATCTACAAATATCCCAAAAGGTTTAATGCCAGTAACTCTACCTTCCACGAGCTGATTTAATTGTAATAAGCTGAAGCTGCTAGAACGAGTTGCCAAGCGCTGGGAAAGTATCAGTTTGTTGGTATTACGATTAATTTCTAAAAAAGCCACAGTCAAACTTTGACCTTTAAGAGCTTCTAGATTATCACGCTCTGCTAAATGCGATCGCGGAATAAATCCTCGCAAGGAGAGTATATCAACGGTAACACCACCTTTATTCACACCCGTGACTCTAACTTGCACAGTCTGGCCACCTTCGTTCATTTCGGTCAGTCGTTCCCAGACTTGCTGAATTTCCAACTGCTTGCGAGAAAGGGTGACTTGACCTTCTGCATCCTGATCTCGGATAATCAAAAACTCCAGTTCCTCTTGCAATGGCAGCACCTCCGATAAATCGGTAACTGCTCTCAAAGAAGCCTCTTCACGGGGGAGAAAAGCGGATGACTTACCACCAATATCTACATAAGCTCCATTGGGGTCAAGTTGAAATACTTTCCCACGTACAACTTGTCCTTTTTGAAACTGGTAGTCGTGTACTTCTAATGCTTTGGCAAAATCGTCCATCGTGAAAGACGAATTGGCAGGTTGAGAAAGTTTCGATTCGGAGTTCATGACAATTGAGGATAAATTATTATTTGATATGATGCCACTGGAGTTTTACTAAACACCTAACAAATTCCGACCTAGTAGGAGTGTTAGGTAATTATGGCTTGATTATTTGGTAGGCAAAACAACCTAAAATAGCTGGAATAGTCCCCAATCTGGGAACTTTCCCCTACTTTTTTCTTTAGTACAGCACGGCGTAAATTAGGACAACCACTAAGAAATCAATGAAAAGGCTATAGAGTCAGATTTTTAACTTTTGACCCCTTCGGGGTTCGCCAGTTGCTCATGAGGGAAACCCCCTTGGCGTTAGCCTCTCCCTTTGGGAGAAGACCGCACTGGCTCACTTTTGACTTTTGACTTCCGCCCTGCGGCACTAGGCTCCTAACACACTGCCAAAAAGTTGTTTCACCTGCTCCCAAGCATCAGCTGCGGCTTTAGGATTATAGCTGGCGCGATGGTCACAAAAAAATCCGTGGTTAGCTCCATCGTAGCGAAACACACGATGGGAAATTTGGTATTTTTCTAATTCTGCGGCAATTTGATCTACCTGTTCGCCGGGGATGCTGGCATCTTCCATCCCAAAGAAAGTATATATTGATCCTTTTATATCTGGGGTAAGGGTAATAGTGGGAGCGCCACCACCTGGTGTGCGCGTAGTAATGCCAGCACCGTAAAAGGAAGCAGTCGCTGTGATATCTGGTAGGGTCGCAGCTAAATATGCTACATGACCACCAAAACAAAAGCCAATACAGCCAAAGCTATCTGGTTTCACCTGGGGTAGAGTTTTGAGATAGTCGATTGCTGATTGAATATCACTCAATAACTCTGATGCTTGAGTTTGCTTCCAAGCATATTCTCTGCCAATTTCTATATCTTCCGGGGTGTAGCCTGTTTCAAAATCAGGTGCTTGACGTTGAAAAAGTGCCGGGGCGATCGCAATATATCCTTGTTGAGCAATTCGTTCTGTAACTTCCCGAATGTGAACATTGACACCAAATATCTCCTGTAATACCACAACTCCTGGATAAGAACCAGGTGCTTGTGGTTGCGCCAGATAAGCTGATATTGGGAGATTATCTTGCGAAAGTTTCACCGTTGTGGTATCTATTATTTGCTCTGTCATAAAAATTTTTACCAGTGCTGTGTCATTAGGTATCACGATTTTCTACTAAAATTACGGGGATGGGGCTAGTTTCTAAGACTGCTTGCGATACTGAGCCAATGAGGACTTTTTCCCAAGGCTGATGACCCCGTTTTCCCATGATAATTGCTGTAGCATGATGCTCTTGGGCAATGTTAATAATTTCCTCTGGAACCGTACCTGTAACAGTGATAAATTTATATCTGATATCTGATAACAATTGTTGAGTTTGTGACTCTAGTTGTTGAATTTCTCGCTGATTGGGCTGATTAACTATATGCAAAACTATAACTTCACCATTACTGCGTCGTGCTAAATCTGCGACTTTGGTTAATACTGCTGTAGCTAAACCTGATGTATCAACGGCTGCTAGTAATAATGTACGAGTCGCAACTGTAACTTTTGTGGGGTCAACTTCTCCCCGTTCTAATAATTTAGGTGCAAAGGCCATAGTTGCCCAAGCTCCTAAAGGTGCTGTAATTAAAATTGATAAGGCTGCGATCGCTAAAATTATCTCACCTCCAGTAACACCTTGAGCCAGGGGAATTGCTCCAATAGCAGCTTGTACTGTAGCTTTGGCTGAATTTCCTGGTAATAAAAACAATCTTTCCCGCCAATTCCAATTACTGCCCAGTGTGGAAAGATACCAGCCCAGCATCCGACCGATAAGTAAACCAATTGCTAGAATTGCTAAACCGGGGAAAAGAATATTTCCTAATACTTGCAGTTGAATAGTTGCACCTAATAAAACAAACAAAAAAATCTCGGCGACTATCCATAAACTATCAAAGCCACCGCGCAACCTTCTCGCTAGAGGTGCGTCTAATTCAATTAAGAAAAAACCTAAACTCATAGCTGCTAAATAACCAGAAAAGTAAGGCAACTCATGAGCAGAAATTACTAAAAATAAGGCAATACTGGCAGCAATTAGAGTATCTTGAACGGCGTTTTGAGTCCAATTTTGTTTTACTAATAGGATAACCAGAAAGCGGGCTGCTAAATATCCGAATACTATTCCTAGTAAAATCTGCATGATCATTTGCAGTGGTAGCAGTTGTAGAGGAGTCAGTACCAACCCACCAGGAAGGATAATTAGCTCAACGCCTCCATCAGCCAAAAAATTCAGCAACAGGCTGAAAACCAGCAATAGCAGCACATCAGATAAAGCACTACCAGTTAAAATTGCATCGGGGATACCTTTGGTAACGCCCCAGCCTAAACTTTTGAGTCTCAGCATTCCGGGAACAATCACTGCTGGAGATTCTGCACCAATGATACAGCCCAAGAGTAAACCAGTGAGAAAGTCAAATTTAAAGATTACCATAGCTGTGAGGGCAATGGCGATCGCCTCCGTTGTTGCAGGTAAAAATCCCAAACGCAGCGCCACAGTTCCCTGTTGAGCTAACTTTTCTCTATCTAAACCTAATCCTGCTTTCATCAAAATAATCATCACCGCCAAAGTTCTTAAATCATCAGCAGCATTAAGCATTTCTGGACTAATTACATTTAGTGCTTGGGGGCTAAGAATCATCCCCACTAAAATCATGCCAATTAAAGGTGGAGCGCCTAAACGCCGGGCAAATTGTCCCACAAAAAAGCCCATCATTAAAATCCACAATATACTGCCTAACATTCCCATAACCCCTGAAAGTGCAATTTGTAGAGAAATAACTATCAGCTAATCACATATTGCTATTTACGATACTAATAACAATATCGGCTTTGCTTAAATGAAAAAAATGAATTTGCATTCCATAAATAGATAGGAATTTATATGTTATGCTTCGTATAGGAATCACAAAAGTAAAAGCAGTAGAAAAATTCACATAATTGAGACAAGCTCAATAAAGTTTTTTTGCTCTGGTAAATTCACTTCGATTCGTTACCGCTTTTTGTAACGAATAGGTAAACTCAGGCTAGGTAGGATAGTAACTTTCGTAACAACTTGAAGTCAATCAAAACTGCCTTGGTATGGGCTAGTGAGACTTGGCTAACCTAGTTGGGATTACCCTCCAGATGCAATTAAACTTAGAGTCTAGGAAGAAAGACTTTTAGTAAAACTTAACAATTCAATAGAAATTAGAACGGTTATTGACTTAGCACAAGCGGCGAAAAATATTCTTAACCGCGAACTAAGTTATAGCATTCTTATCTGTTGGAACATCAAGTTCAAGCCGAGCTGATACTGTTCCACATATCCAGGAATTTAACCATATTGTCAAACATCACCAAGAAATTGCCGACGCAAGAGTGCCACTTTTAGGCGAGGATTTATCTCCTTGTATTACTCATGATATGGCTAATTCAATGAATTAGAAGTTCTTGGCGTTCATAACATCAGCAAAATCAGGAAAATTGTAGTCACCATTGAGAGTAAATTGCAATGTTGGTTGGTTAGTTCTGTATTTCAGGGATGCACTCTACATAAATAAAATTCCTGCTGCAAATACTCTTAAGGTCTGAGCAACCGATTGGGATACTACAACACCTGATAATGCTAGATTCAAGCTTTTTAAAGCTGCGTCATCAGTGCATCTGGTAACACTTGCAATATCACTTGAGCAATTTCCTAAAAAAAATACTCTGCATCAACGCAACTTTTTGGCAGAGGTGATATATGGATGAGAACTGAACTTCAAGTGTCAGCTTCTCAACTGAAAAAACGTGGCAGAATTCGCTGCAAATATCAGACTCGTGGTGGTTTAACTATACCTAACCAAGCCTGAAGGACTGATAGAAACGTTCAAACCAATCAACAAAATAATTGTAGGAAATCATTATCATGACTGACGAAAAAATTAGACAAATAGCATTCTACGGTAAAGGTGGTATTGGTAAATCTACTACCTCTCAAAATACCTTGGCTGCTATGGCAGAAATGGGTCAGCGCATTCTTATCGTCGGTTGTGACCCCAAAGCTGACTCCACCCGTTTGATGCTACACAGTAAAGCTCAAACCAGTGTTCTACAATTGGCTGCTGAAAGAGGCGCTGTAGAAGACATCGAATTACATGAAGTCATGCTGACCGGCTTCCGCGATGTCCGTTGTGTAGAATCAGGTGGTCCAGAACCCGGTGTAGGTTGCGCCGGTCGGGGTATTATTACCGCCATCAACTTCTTAGAAGAAAATGGTGCATATACAGATGTTGACTTCGTATCTTACGACGTATTAGGCGACGTTGTATGCGGTGGTTTTGCGATGCCAATAAGAGAAGGTAAAGCGCAAGAAATCTACATTGTCACATCAGGTGAAATGATGGCGATGTACGCTGCTAATAACATCGCTCGTGGTGTTCTTAAATATGCTCACACTGGTGGTGTGCGCTTGGGTGGTTTGATTTGTAACAGCCGTAACGTTGACCGGGAAGTTGATTTAATCGAAACCCTGGCGAAACGCTTGAACACCCAAATGATTCACTTCGTACCTCGCGACAACATTGTACAACACGCTGAGTTGCGTCGGATGACTGTCAACGAGTACGCACCTGATAGTAATCAAAGTAACGAATATCGGACCTTGGCTACCAAGATTATCAACAACAAAAATCTGACAATTCCTACACCCATCGAAATGGAAGAACTAGAAGAATTGTTGATTGAATTTGGTATTCTTGAAAGTGAAGAAAATGCAGCTAAGTTAGTTGGTAAAACATCTACTGAAGCACCAGTCAGTAAGTAATTATTGAGAGTGGATACTAATCATCCCCAAAATTCTTAACTTTAAAAAATAGCCTTAGCTAGAGTAGTAATTTCACAATTATCCTCTAGCTTTTTCTTTTTCAGAACACAAATAAATTAGTTTTATTTTGGTTTAAATAAAGTTTTCAAATATCAAATCGATAGGGCTACGCTATACACACAAATCGTCGTCGCTTTCACATCTGGGTTTTACCCCCTTTCCAAGGCTACGGAATTAAGGTGTACACATAAATCATTAAATTACTCCAAATCTTTTTTTTGTAGGGTGTGTTGTCGCGTAGCGCAACGCACCATCCTAGATTTTCGGTGAGTTAGGACTAACGTCCATAACACACCCCACCCAAATAAAGGTTTTTAAACTTGTGTGTACACGATTGCTTCTATGAATATTGAACATGAATATTTTGAGCAAGCTGGGGAATATAAATCTTTTGAGGGAATTTGTTTAGTTGATACTTTTGAAGACCAAAATATCACACAATTAGATTTATTTAGCCCGGAGAATATGAAGCGGGTAGAAAAACAAAGACAGTCAAATCTTTTTGTAATTATTGGCAATCCTCCTTATAATGTAGGGCAGTTGAATGAAAATGATAATAATAAAAACCGCAAATATACTAATAAAGATAAAACTGGTATTGATGATCTTGTTTCCAAAACTTACGGAAAAGCATCAAAAGCAACATTAAAAAATAAACTAGCAGATCCTTATGTAAAAGCGATTCGCTGGGCAAGTGAGAGAATTAACGATGAAGGTATTATTGCCTTTGTCACTAATAACAGTTTTATTGAGCAAATAGCTTTTGATGGGATGAGACAGGAACTAGAAAAGAAGTTTGATAAAATTTATATATTTGATTTAGGGGGGAATGTTCGCAAAAATCCCAAGTTGTCTGGGACAACTCATAATGTATTTGGTATTCAGGTGGGAGTCAGTGTTAATATATTTGTTAAAAAAAGAGTCTAGAGGTGATTTTATGCAAAGCTCAATACCTTCTCAGTTTACTATTGAAGTTGAACAAGAAGATGACGGTCGTTGGATTGCAGAAATTTTAGAAATACCTGGTGTTTTAGTGTATGCTTTTACTCAACAACAAGCTATATCCAATGTGCAAGCTTTAGCTCTGCGAGTGATTGCTGATAAATTGGAACATGGAGAAATTTGCTTAGGTTTGACCAGTCTCACCTTTGTTGCAGCATAGGGTATGGTGATATGAGTCAGTGGTCATCGACAAAAGCCAGAAAAGTATTAGCTGCACTAGAGAAAATTGGGTGGTGTGTTAAACGACAAACCGGATCGCATAAAATTTTAGCGCGAGAAGGTTGGGATGATTATGTATTTGCGTTTCGGGATAGTGATGAAATTGGCTCGAAAATGCTGGCTCGTATAGCTAAGAAAACAGGATTACAACCAGAAGATTTATGAGAAAAGCGAAAATTTATTATGCTCGGATAGATGAACTTTGGCGCAAAGAAGAAAAATTAGCATATTTAGAAAAGCTTCAGCATACTGGTGATGTAGAATGGCAAGAAATTAAACCCGATAAAAATCATAATTGGTTAACTGAAGGTTTAGAAGATGAATTTGAACATTTTATAGCAATTGGTAATCGAGAAGCTAAATCTGCTGCTATTCAAAATCAAAAAGTAGTGTTTAAGCTATTTAGTTTAGGTGTAAGTACAAATCGAGACGTTTGGGTTACAAATTATAGTATTAAAATTTTAGAAAGCAATATAAAAAATACGATTACAAATTATAACGAACAGGTTATTAAATTGAAAAATTCTGAAACTTCCGTTGTGAATGTTGATGAATTTATTACTTATGATGATGGTAAAATTAGTTGGAGTAGCACACTGAAAAATCATCTCAAAAGAGGTACGTTAAACAAATATGATTTAACCAGAATTAGGTATTGTTTATATCGTCCTTTTTGTAAGCAATATTTATACTTTGATAAAATTTTAAATGATCGTCGTGGTCAGTTTCCAGTAATTCTTCCGACTCCTGAAACAGAAGAAGAAAATAAGGTGATTTGGCTGAAAGTAGGTAGTGAAATTCCGTTTTTTCCTTTGGTAGTTAATCGAATACCAGATTTATTACCTCAAGGTGGTTCTCAATGTTTCCCCTTCTACACCTACGACGAAGACGGAACAAACCGCAGAGAAAATATTACTGATTGGGCGTTAGAAGAATATCGCAACCATTACCAAGATACCACCATTACTAAATGGGATATTTTCTATTATACATACTCAGTTCTCCATCATCCCGACTACCGGGAACGCTACGCAGCAAACCTAAAACGAGAACTTCCCCGTATTCCCTTCGCGCCAGAATTTCATCCTTTCGCAATAGCTGGAAAACAACTTGCAGAAATTCATATTAACTATGAAAAACAGCCCGAATATCGTCTGAAACATCTAGAAAATAAAGACTTACCCATTGATTGGCGTGTAGAGAAGATGCGCCTTTCCAAAGATAAAACCCAAATCAAATATAACGACTTTCTGACATTAACAGGTATACCGCCAGAAGCATTTACATATCGCTTAGGCAACCGTTCGGCTTTAGATTGGATCATAGACCAATATCAAGTTACCACAGATAAACGTAGCGGCATTACGAATGATCCCAATCGCCTGGATGATGAGGAGTATATTGTGAGGTTAATTAAACAGGTGGTGACTGTGAGTTTAGAAACAATGAAAATTGTGAAAAGTTTGCCAGATTTAGGCTTACCAAAAGAGTAAAAATATGAAGTAATACTTGAGGGTGAGTGCTACCAACCCCAAATATTCTTAGAGGATGTTTTAAAAGTAGTTTGTTGTAATGTTAAGCACGAGTTTATCCCCCCTTTTTAAGGGGGATTTAGGGGGATCTAAAAGGTTTTGCTACTAAAAAGAGGACTTTTCAAACATCCTTTAAATCTATACGGCGGTTTGTGTATTATCTTTGATACTACTCAAACAGAAACTAATGTGGGAACGGATGGCTTTTTCGTAAACTCCAGTTTGGTGTGTGCGTACTCCTATTGGTTGATATATCAAGTTAATGTCTGGAAAGTCGCACCAGGACATTAAAAATATATCTTTGGCTGGAGTGATAATTTCATAATTATTCTCTTGCTTTTTCTTTTTCAGCTTACAGTTGTTTAATTTTAATTTTTGTCTAAATAATGTTTCAAATTCGGAAATTAAATTTGAAGTATCTGGCATTGTTTATACACGGTTAATCGTGCTGCTTGGTTAAACATTATTTTGTGATCTTACTAAGTAAGTATTGAACTTGAGTTTTGATCACAAGGTAATCTATCAGTTAAACGGGTATTGATAAATTAAAGTATTTAATGTACCTTTATTTGCCTCACCATACTTTACACTGAGTTTTTGCAGGTAAATATTGTAATTATAATTGTTACTACCCCTAAAGTATATCCTTTTTTAGGAAAGTATACATATTTTTTTATAAAAAAAAGTAGTTTAAAAAACTAAACAGGCTGGTACAAGTCTAGATACCATGCCCAAGTTTAAGCGGGAAATCCGTACTAAAGATGAGGGTTTTTCTGCACAAATATCTGAGTTTAGCTAGATAGAATTACAATGAGATTTAAGCGATGCTGTTGTCTAAAAATACCAAGACAGCATGAGCGGGAGAGCAAAATTATGAACAATCAATTGAAAACGGTTGCTTTGCTAGCTGTTCTTAGTGGTCTTTTGATTGCTATTAGTTACTGGATAATTGGCGGTACTGCTGGTTTGATTATAGGAATTGGTTTAGCAGCAGCCACAAATTTGTTTTCTTGGTATCAGTCAGATAAAATAGCGTTGGGTGTTTACCGCGCCCGTCCTGTGAGTCAAGCCCAAGCACCGGGACTCTATCGGATGGTGGAGAGATTGTCTCAACGCGCTAATATTCCTATGCCAGGAATTTACATTGTTCCTAGCCAAACTGCCAACGCTTTCGCTACGGGACGCGATCCAGAACACGCGGCTGTAGCTGTTACTGAAGGCATTTTGAATATATTACCAGATGATGAACTCGAAGGCGTAATTGCTCACGAACTGACTCACATTATTAATCGTGATACTCTCACACAAGCGGTTGCAGCCACAATTGCTGGGGCGATTTCGTTTTTGGCGCAAATGGTTAGTTACAGTTTATGGTTTGGTGGTGGAGGTTCGCGAGATGGTGACAGAGGGGGAAATATTTTCGGTGTTTTGTTAACTGTCATACTTGCACCCATAGCTGCTACAATTATTCAACTAGCAATTTCCCGCACACGGGAGTTTTCCGCCGATGCAGGTGCTGCTAAATTAACTGGTAATCCTCGCGCTTTGGCTCAGGCGCTGCAAAGGCTAGAAGCTACAGCCAAGCAACTACCTTTGAATGCTAACCCAGCTTTTGAGCCGTTATTGATTATTAATCCCATTTCTGGTAAGTTTATGGGTAACTTATTCTCTAGCCACCCTGATACGGAAACACGAGTTGCAGAATTACTCAAATTAGAGCAAGAACTACCAAGAACTGCTTATTAAATTATTGGTGTTAAGAACAAAGAACTCGGATAATAAATATACAGCTATTCTAGAAATCAGCCACTCTGAATAAAACACTTTGGCTATGGGCTGTGAGTTCGTTGAGTATTTCCTAAATAAGGCAGTTGATTGAACAGATAAGAACACACCAAAAAATAAATTACCCAATAATTGTAGGAGGTGTTAGCGCAGCCTATAAATTGGGTATTTTTTGATTTTTCAGTCCCTAATCACAAATTAGCTGGTATGCTAATTTATACTTATAGCTGGTCCGTGGGGAGTAGGGTAAAAACCTTTCGGTGTCTAACTTTTATGATCAATTTATGTCCTAACGTCCTTGGCGGTTGCTATAATTAAAATCCCGATTGCTCTTTAATCGAACTTCACTAAAAATTTCCGGATAAAAGATGATAATATCTCTCCGGACAATTACACTTTTCTAGGAAAATAAGAATGTTGGGGCAAAGAATCGAGGAACTTGAATAATTAAGTATAGTCAAAATTAAAATATTTAGACAGTACTATGGCGATCACAGTCTCAGAGTCTCAGGTAAATATGCTTAACACAGGTTTGCTGAAATTCCTCACCCAGCCATTTTTGGGTGCAGCTTTGTTAACGGCTGTCAATGTTGCTGCGCCGTTTGCGAGCCTGGCTCAGGGACAATTAGTAGCACAAAGAACACAACCAATCTTCCCCACGGTACAACCAGGATCACCGGGTACACAACCAATACTACCAACAGCAGAACAAGGATCACCATCGATACCAATTGATACTACTTATACATTGGGGGGCGGTGATCTCATTCGTGTAAATGTATTTGAAGTACCAGAATATACTGGTGAATACCAAATACCTCCAGGTGGATCAATCAACCTACCTTTAATTGGCAGTGTATCTGTTCTGGGTCTAACAAGCGAACAGGCTGCTGATGAAATTGCCAGGAGGTATGCTCGCTTTCTCAAGCGTCCCCTGATTTCAGTTAACCTGTTATCGCCTCGTCCGATTAATATTTTGGTCGCTGGAGAAGTTACACGCCCAGGAGCTTATACTCTGAATTTACAAGGAGGCGCAGGTAATAATCCCGGTGTACAGTACCCTACTGTATTAGCAGCACTGACTACAGCTCAGGGTGTAACCTTGGCAGCAGATGTTACTCAAGTGCAATTAAGACGTAAGATAGGACGTTCGTCTGAGCAGGTTGTTAATCTGAATTTAAAGGAACTGATCGAGACAGGTCGGATAGATCAGGATATTACTTTACGGGATGGGGACACGATTGTTGTGCCAACTGCAACTACTTTTAACATAGCAGAAGCACGTAATCTCTTTTCAGCTAACTTTGCCGCTAGTGCTACTACACCACGCACCGTAGCTATCATTGGTCAAGTTAATCGTCCCGGTTCATATCTGGTTGGTGGTGGTGGCGGCGGAGCAACCGAAGGTGGTGGTGGTCTACCCACGGTGATGAGAGCGCTACAATTAGCTGGGGGAATTACATCACAAGCTGATGTTCGTAATCTGAAGCTGCGCCGACCCACAAGAACTGGTTCAGAACAAAATATAGATATCGACCTGTGGGAATTATTGCAAACTGGTGATCTGGCTCAAGATTTAATTGTGCAAGATGGAGATACAATTGTTATCCCTACTGCCACTGAGGTCAACACAGCAGAAGCTACTCAATTAGCTACCACTACTTTGTCTCCTGCAACAATTCAAGTTGGTGTGGTAGGCGAAGTTAAAAGACCGGGAGCAGTGGACATTAAGCCTAATAGTTCCTTGAATCAAGCATTGTTAGCTGCGGGTGGATTCAACGATGCTAGAGCGAGAACAACTACTGTGGATTTGGTTCGCCTCAATTCTAATGGTTCTGTGACTAAGCGGGAAGTCAAAGTTAATTTTTCTCAGGGAATTAATGAAGAGACTAATCCCATACTCCGCAATAATGATGTGATCATCGTCAACCGTTCTGGTTTAGCCCAAACTGGCGATACTGTGGGTACAGTAATCAATCCTATCGGCGGTTTATTGGGAGTTTTCAGGGCTATATTCGGTTTGTTTTAGAGGTCGTTTATAATGAGTTTGAAGTTGCGATCGCTAGTTAGTCTGAGCAACTTCAAACCCATATAAGTAGTCAATTAATTGAACTACTTTTTGTATGCGATTATTTTATGCACTTGCGGTTTGGCAAACATCGACCTCAAATATCCGAACTACGGGGATTATTATCCAGCTTAACTCTCGCTATCAGTTGGGCTGTGAGTATTCCCGTGGCTACAGCAGCAGAAACAGTTACTATCCGTTTAGGGGCGTTTCAGCAGTCGCTAGCGATCGCCGATGTAGAAAAATTTGCCAAAACAGGGCAACTACCAGAACACCTGCAACTTTATAGCTTTGTTTTAACTCCCCAAGTAGGGAAATTACTGAATAAACAGTTACAAATAGATCCGGCTTTTGCAGATAAATTCGTTGATGAGCTAGTGCGATCGCCACAAGGAAGACAATTAATTTCCTCTTTGGGAGCCGCAATTCCAGATAGCACCATCGAAGGACTCCAATCAACTCTCTACCTCTCTCTACGCCAAGTCAACGGTTTAAGTGCAATTGGTTTTTTACGCGCCTATCCTCAAAAAAATGTGACTGTAGATGCCACTCAAGCACTGCAAATCGCCTTAAAATTTAACGCCAACAACTTGCAAAGCCAAGCCCTTGGTGTTTTGCTAGAAAGAGAATTATTAGTAAAAAATATTACACCTTTTCAGCCGACTTTCGACCCAGCCGCCACAGGAAAAAACACAGTTCAACAGCAGACATTCACCCTACAAGACAGACAACGGAATCGCACCATTCCTGTAGACATTTATTGGAGTCAAAGTCACAACCAAGGGCCACTGGTGGTTATTTCCCACGGATTTGGAGCAAACCGTCGATTTCTGGGCTACTTAGCCCGTCATTTAGCTTCTCACGGAATCACGGTTGCAGCCATTGAACATCCTGGTAGCAACTCTATAGCCATCAATAACGCTGCAAATCAAATGAATTTGGCGCAACTACTACCAGCCAATGAATTTATTGATCGACCAAAAGATGTCAGCTTTTTGCTCAACGAACTAGAAAAACTCAATACTCAATCGGGACAACTGCAAGGAAAACTAAATACAAAGCAAGTAAGTGTGATTGGTCACTCTTTAGGGGGTTATACTGCTTTAGCTTTAGTGGGTGGAGAAGTAGATTTAAAAGAATTGCGAGAGTTCTGTAAGACTTCTCTTTCCTTTGGCGAATCACCCGGCGATTGGTTACAGTGTGCAGCAGCTAGTTTAAAAGAGCATCAACCGCGTTTGCAAGATCCGCGAGTTAAGAGTGCGATCGCACTCAACCCCCTTGTTGGTAAACTCTTTGGTACAAACGGATTGGCTAAAGTTACCAAACCTGTATTAATTTTAGCTGCAACTGAAGATGCACTCACCCCAGCCTTAACGCATCAAATCAAACCTTTTAGCCAATTACGGGGTTCTAAGTATCTGTTAACAGCCATTGGTGCTACTCACTTGAGTGTTACCGAGCCAGTATATCCGGTAAGTGCAGCAGCTGCGATCGCTACTCCCACAGCAGGTATCCTGAGAGAAAAGCAAGGCGAACAAACCAACTCCTTACGCCAGTTAATTCGTGGTGTCACCTTAGCATTTATCAAACAAGACACACCATCCGCCCAGATTTACCAACCATTTCTCACACCCGCTTACGCCCAATCTCTTTCTACAGCAGAACTACCCCTACGTTTCAATTCTGATTTACCAACAAACATCAAACCCTGGCTCAGTTTTGTCATCAAGTGATGACTTAACTTAATTAATGGAACCTCTGCTTCAAAAATGCTAACATGATTAATGTAAATTTAATCACATAAGTCCTCCTTGCCAGCGTGTAATCAAGGTGCTTTAATAACAATTGCATTCTGCCAAAATGTCCTGAGTACATACTACCTATAAGTCTTATAGCAGCTTGTTATCAGACCACATCGTTAATGTTCATAAAAATACAGCCTCAACATATGAGACTGAAATGTAGGACGAAGGTAGTACCATATCCTTTTACACTAAAATTTCCCAAAAGCTGAATAGGAGAATATATGGAGCCAATTATCGCCATAGTCTTAGCACTCATAGGTTATGCTTTAGGATCTGCAAAACTGATTAATCAAGGTAACGAAGCCCTAGTGGAAAGATTGGGGCGGTATCATCGAAAACTTGGGTCTGGACTCAACTTTATTGTGCCTTTGGTCGATCAGATTGTCATGGAGGATACAATACGCGAGCAGTTTTTAGACATCAAACCTCAAAATGTCATCACCAGAGATAACATTTACCTAGAAGTTGATGCAGTTCTGTTTTGGCGCATCAGAGATATGGTCAAAAGTTTTTACGAAATTGATGATCTCCAAGGTTCTTTGACACAAATAGCCACAACCACACTCCGGGAAATCATCGCTCAAAACACTGTAGAACAAACCAATGTCTCCCGTGCAGAAATGGACACAGCCATTTTAAATCAGTTGAATCAAACAACAGAAAATTGGGGAGTGGAGATGATCCGCTTGGATATTCAGAGCATTACACCGCCTGAAAGTGTGCGAAAATCAATGGAAGAAGAGCGAGCTGCGGAAATCAAAAAACGGGCGCTGGCTTTTGAAGCAGAAGGGGAACGTGACGCTGCTATTAAGAGAGCGGACGGAACTAAAACCTCAATGCAGATAATTTCGGAAGCCTTACGTTCTCATCCTGAAAGCCGGGAAATTCTCAGGTATCTCGTCGCTCAAGATTATGTCGTCGCTAGCCAAAGACTTGGTGAGAGTAATAATGCCAAAATTGTCTTCTTAGATCCCAGTAAAACCAATGAAGTCTATAACCAGTTAATTGCTGACTCCATCACTCAAGATGGTAATGGCAGAAACTCTGAAAACGGTAATGTCTAATTCTTAAGTAACCCTTGTTCTCGAAACAGCGCATCAGCTACCAGTGACACATCACGCATTTCTTGAACATCGTGAACTCGGAGAATATCAGCGCCATGAGAAATAGCTGCACAACAAGCCGCAGCTGTTCCCCACACCCGTGCTTTGGGATCTGGTTGATTTAAGATGCGACCAATAAAACTTTTACGCGATGCTCCTACTAAAATAGGGCAATTTAGCGCTTTCAATTCAGGCAATCGGCGAAAAATTTCTAAATTCTGCTCATAGTTTTTCGCAAAACCAATGCCCGGATCAATAATTATTTTCTTCTGGTCAATGCCCGCAGCAGTTGCTGCTATAATTTGTGCTGCTAAAAAACTAGAAATTTCTGCCATTAAATCCTGATAATCAGTCATTTGCTGCATTGTCTGCGGCGTTCCCTTGATATGCATTAAGATAATCGGCACATCTAAACTTGCTACTGTTGGCAGCATTTCTAAGTCAAATGTACCACCAGAAATATCATTAATTATATCCGCTCCAGCCTCTATAGATGCTGTAGCTACAGTCGCTCTAGTAGTATCTACGGATATTGGTACTGCGATCGCTCGTCGTAAAATCTGCAATATCGGCAGTACCCGATCCAGTTCCTCTGCCAGAGTTATTTGCTCCGCTCCTGGTCGAGTCGATTGACCACCCACGTCGATTATGTCAGCACCGGCGGCTACCATTGCTTGTGCCTGTGCTAGAGCCGCAGCGCTATTATTAAACGAGCCACCATCGCTAAAGCTATCGGGTGTGACATTTAAAACACCCATGAGATAAGTTCGCTGTCCCCAGACAAAACAGCTTTCTCGAATTATTAACTTGCTTGACATATACGCATTTTTAGGTTAATAAACCCCGGTGAGCATAAGTATTAGTTTTGTAGGGTGTGTTATGCCGCAGGGACACCGCACCATCCTAAATTCTCGGTGCGTTAGGACTAATGTCCATAACGCACACTACTGGACTGACAAGCCTAAAATAGTGCATAAGCATAAATATTGTGGGGTGGGCTACTGGTCCCCCCAGAACAGGCAAGATGCCTGTTCCACAAGAGAAACATATTGCAACATTTTAAGCTTGCCACGCCACTACCAGATTAAAACCAATGTAAATAAGTTCTTCTGACTTGTGTGTACACCGTAGGGCAGAGCCAGGGAAAAAACGTTGCACATGAGATTACTTGTAGTTGACAATCCGCGCAAAACTTGCAGGTTCTAGACTGGCTCCGCCCACAAGAGCGCCATCAATTTCTGGTTGAGCCATGATCTCATCAATATTATTCGGTTTCACTGAGCCACCGTATTGAATCGAAACATTGGGATTCTTCAACTGACTACGAATTAAACCGATGACTCGATTAGCGTCTGTCGCTTCACAAGTATCACCAGTACCGATTGCCCAAATTGGTTCGTAAGCAATCACCAAATTATTCTGATCGACATCTATGAGGTCTTTATCTAGCTGGGCGGTAATCAGTGAGTCAGTTTCCCCAGCATCTCGTTGTTCTTTCGTTTCGCCTACACATAGAATTGGTGTCAGACCGTACTTTTGAGCCGCTTTCAGGCGGAGATTCACAGTTGCGTCTGTTTCCCCAAAGTATTGCCTTCTTTCGCTATGACCGACAATAACAAAACGGACACCAAGTTCTGTCAACATGGGGCCAGAAATTTCGCCCGTGTAGGCTCCATTTTCTTCCCAGTGAACATTTTGCGCCCCTAACTGGATGAGGCTGCCATGTAAACTTTTGGATAAAATGTTTAAGTTAGTGAAAGGAGGACACAAGACCACTTCTCGGTCTTCTGGTATTTCTTCCAAGTGAGGCAAAAACCCTTGTAAAAAATCCTGGGTTTCTGCCTGGGTTTTGAACATTTTCCAGTTACCGGCAATAATTATTTTTCGCACAGGTGATTTAGTCAAGATTCTAACGCTACTAGATGCATTTTTCAGTTTAGGACGTTTTGTTAGTTATTAGTCATTAGTCATTAGTCATTGGTCATTGGTCATTGGTCATTGGGAAGTTACGGTCTTCTCCCCACACCTCCCACACCTCCCACACTCCCCACACCTCCCACTCCCCATTCCCCTGCTAAAAATAATTAGGATAAGAATATGGGGACAAAATCCCAAATCGCAAATTTCAAATTGATATGACTTCTACATTGCCTTTGCCTGAACCTCATCACAGCGACTCACCCAACTGGGACGAAGAACTGGATAGTGCTATTTTCAGTTTTGAAGATATTCAAAGGTCTCTCGACTATAAACAAGCACAAACGGCACTGCGAAACTTAGTCACCAATCTTGACCTGACTCCCCAGGAAAAAAGCGGATTGGAAAATGAACTCGCTGATTTGGAAACTATGCTGGGTAAGTTGGACAGCATGGTGGTACAAATTGCTGCTTTTGGCATGGTGGGACGTGGTAAGTCCTCTCTACTAAATGCTTTGGTTGGACAAACGGTGTTTGAAACTGGCCCCCTACATGGAGTTACCCGTGATGCTCAAACAGTTAACTGGAGTATTAGTGAGGAGACAATTGGCGACAATGAACGCACTTTACGGGTAACTCTACCTGCGGGGGGTCAATCTCAGGTGGAACTCATTGACACTCCTGGATTAGATGAAGTAGATGGTGATACCCGTGCAGCTTTGGCTGAACAGGTAGCAAAGCAAGCAGATTTAATTTTGTTTGTGATTGCTGGGGATATGACCAAGATAGAATATGAAGCGCTGTCTCAGTTACGGGAGGCGGGTAAACCGATAATTTTAGTATTTAACAAAGTAGATCAGTATCCTGAAGCTGACCGGATGGCAATTTATCACAAAATCAGAGATGAACGGGTGAGGGAGTTACTCACGCCTTTAGAAATAGTCATGGCTGCTGCATCACCACTGGTGAAGACGGCGATTATGCGCCCTGATGGTAGTAGGGGGGTGCAGTTACGTAACAGTACAGCCCAAGTTGAAGAACTGAAGCTGAAAATTTTGGAGATTTTGCACCGTGAAGGTAAAGCTTTGGTTGCTCTCAATACTATGCTTTATGCGGATAATGTGAATGAGCAATTGGTTGAGCGAAAACTGATGATTCGCGAACAGAATGCTAATCAGTTGATTTGGAAGGCTGTGATGACTAAGGCTTTAGCGATCGCTCTCAATCCGGTAACAGTTATAGATATACTTAGTAGTATAGTAATTGATATTTCTCTGATTTTGGGTTTATCTAAACTCTATGGCATCCCCATGAGTGAAAGCGGTGCTGTGCAATTATTACAAAAAATTGCTCTGAGTATGGGCGGTATCGGTTTCAGTGAGCTGCTGGCAAATTTAGGCTTGAGTGGATTAAAAACTGTGCTGGGCATCTCTGCATCAGCTACTGCTGGCGCTACCTTTGCACCTTATATCTCTGTAGCAATCACTCAAGCCGGGGTGGCTGGGGTTTCTTCCTATGGTATTGGACAAGTTACTAAAGTTTACTTGGCTAATGGCGCGACTTGGGGTGATGAAGGACCAAAAGCAGTTATTAGTCGGATTTTGGCAAACTTAGACGAAAAATCTATCCTCAACCGCATTAAAGAAGAATTAAAACAAAAAGTAAAACTGAAAGCTTAATTTCTTGACAAATTAGACAATTTATGTTATGTACCAATTTGTCATGTGATGCGTAGGTTAGATTAAGGAACGAAACCCGATCCTAAGAATGCCTGGTTTTGTTGCGTTTCCCAAAGCCTTAACCCAACCTACGTCTAAAAGAGTTTATGATTCTTATCTGGTGAAAGTAATACTTTTACTCTTTACTTTTAAAAGAGTCAAGCCAACCTTGAACTTGTTCACGGGCAATATCACGGCCACCCAGACCAAAGGATAGGGCAATTGCAACAGCGATCGCACCTAGTAAAAGTCCAAAGGCTAGATTCACAATATCACTGGCAATACCAACCTGTTGCAATGCCATTGCCGAAACTAAGGTAATAATCGCAATCCGCGCTACCTGTCCCAAAATTCGGGCTTGGCGGTCGCCGGAACTGGTAATCAGTTGGAACGCCAGATTTGCTAAGAACAAACCAATGGCAAATACAATCAATCCTGCCAAAATCCGCCCCAATATAATTAAAATCCCTGTTACCAGTGTTGTCAAGGCGGGGATATTCAGAATATTAACTGCTGCTACTGTGGCAAACAGCATAATACCCACTAAAGCCACAATCCCGGCAATTTCTGATGGGGTGCGGCTGGCTGGTTTTGGTGTTGCTTCTGCTTCTGTTTCTGCGTCTACTGTTGCAGATTGTCTACTGAGTGTTGGTAGACCCAATACGGTGAAAATGTTGTTAAAGCCTAAACTGCTGAGGATACTAGTCACCAACTCCGATACAAACCGCCCTAAGAAAAACGACACAATTAAAATTGCGATCGCAGTAAAGATGGCGGGTAGAGTATTTAGCACCTGCTGTAACATAGCGATCGCAGGTACAGATATAGCCTCAATTCTCAAAGCATTCAGCGATGCGATCGCCACAGGAATCAAAATCAAAATATAGACAATCGTGCCTATAATACTTGACAGAGATTGCATTCCTGAAGCTGGGGAAAGTCCAACGCGACTTCCCAGATTGTCAACACCTGTGGTTGCTAGTAAGTTGGTAACAATCCGCCGCACTATATTAGCGATAAACCAACCAACTGCGGCAATTAATCCCGCCCCTAGAATATTGGGCAGAATTGACAGAATCTCTGTAATTAAGGATTGTACCGGTAATAGCGCCTGTCTCAGCGCCAGGGTATCCAAAATTGGCACGAGAAACAGTAAGAAGATAAACCAATACAGAGCATTACCAATGGTCTCACTCAAAGATAATTGGTTGGTGTTGAGTGTATTGTCTTGCGCTTCTTGATTCAGACGCTCATCCAGTCTTAGCGCTTGTAACCCTCGCACCGTCAGAAGTTTGACCACTGTCGCCACTAACCAAGCCACTCCCAAAAGAATTCCCGCACCAACCAACTTGGGCAAAAAGCCAATCAGTTGGTCAAGCAAATTATTCAGTGGTCGAGAGGCTACCTCTAGTTCTAGAGTTTGTAAAACAGCTACGACTGTGATTAAAATGATACTCCAGAAGACTAAGCCAGAGATTAATTTCTCTATCTGGGGAACATCTTCACGACCCGTTATCCCCGCAGCAATCCGATTATCTATCTCAGTGTTATCGAGAATTTTTTTGGTGACTGCGCCCAGGATGGCCGCAATCAGCCAACCAACTAACAAAAGTGCCGCCGCCCCTAATAAACGGGGGGTAAACGCCATCACCTGTCCAATAATTCCTTGGACTTCAGTGATTCCTTCGTTAACTCTTTCTTGATCCAGTGGCAGGCTTGGCGATTGTGCCAAAAAATGTTGTACTCTCATCGATAAACCACTGTCTATCAACTGGGTTATACCTTGCCAAGTTGTGTTCATGGTTTTCCGCTATTAAGGTAAGATGTCTCCAAAAAACACTTGTAATACTTATGGAATAGCTGGATATGAAATCATCCTTAGCCCCAGTAAGTTCACTCATGTTTTGCCTATCAATTTACCAGTAAATGGCCAATAAACACATAAAGGCAGTTGCTCTCAAAGATATTTTTTTGAATTTTTGATTTATATTCTGCTTTTATTCACCAATATCCCACAAAATCGCCTGTTTGTCAGTATTTAGAAGTAACTTGTATATTTGTGTCTGCACTCAAGCCATTGCAAAAGAAGCAGAGGAGCAGGGAGCAGGGAGCAGGGGGGGATGATAATGTCACAAAAGTGCTAAATTTTGCGATATTCTAAGTAAAGCAACAGCATGAGAAATGTGGAATGTCCCAAGCTTTTGAGCAATCGATTCAAATTAATGCCACAGCCACAATAGTGGAACGGTGCATTACCGATTTAACACTCATGCACCGTTGGCTCAATCCCGCCCTATGTTGTGAACCCGTGGGTACATGGAGTACGGAGATTGGCAGTGAAAGTCTGTTTGTGATTCAAATTCCTTTACTTAAACCTACTCTCAAAAGTGTCGTCGTAGAACGGCAACCGGGTTTAGTTGTTTGGGAATTTCAGGGATTTTTTCAAGGGCGCGATCGCTGGGAATGCCAACAAATAGCACAAAATACGCTTCTTGTCAACCGCTTTGAGTACGATATTCCTAACCCCATAGTCAGTTGGGGCTTCAATAACTTTGCCATATCTTGGACTCAAAAAGATATGCAAGCCCAACTACGTCGCCTCAAACAAGTTGCAGAGTCATTAGTCATTAGTCATTAGTCATTTGTCATTAGTCATTTGTCATTAGTCATTTGTCATTTGTCATTAGTTTAGCCTGTCTTTAACTGCCTTAAATTCTCCCCTCTCCTTGCTAAGGAGAGGGGTTGGGGGTGAGGTTTAATCCTTTCCCATCTCAGCCAGTAATTGCCGAATTACCACTGCATCCTCAGCATGAGGAACCTTGACCAGATAACTTTGCAAGTCATCCGCAGCTTGATGATATTCACCAAGTTGATAATACAGCAAACCGCGAACTGACAAGTCAGCGCTTGCGCTATCGCGCACCTCTAAAATCATCTCCGGAAACAACCGCAAAATCCGTTCAACCGCAGCCAAACTTTTTGCCAAATTTTGTTGTTTCAGGTAAATATATTTCAAATTAGTCAGCATCCGCGCCAACAATTGCCGATTACTTACCGGGGCTAAAAACTCAGGTCGTAAACTCACAGGTTGCTGAAACATTTGAGATAAGTGGTTTTCACAATCTTCTGCAAACATCACCTCACCACCATTAAACGCATCAACAAAAATTTCCATATCTGGAATATCAGGACGAATCAAGAAATGTCCTGGCATTCCTACCCCCACCATAGGAAAATCAATCCTACGGGCAATTTCCAGATAAACCAGCGCCAAAGTAATCGGAATCCCCATGCGACGGTCAATCACATCATTTAAAAAGCTATTGCACGGATCATAATAGTCTGTTTGATTCCCCGCAAATCCTAAATCAGTATAGAGATATTCATTAAGAGTTTGAATAATTCGCAGAGGATATGGTGACGCAGGTAAACATTCTTGAACCTCACCCGCCATTGTATCGAGAGCGTTGAGGTATTCCGCAGTATCCAGATCAGGATATTCTTCCTGAGCAATATACAAAGCCGCCTTGGCTAAATCAATCTGCTCGTCAGGCTGTTGAATTTCCTGGTAAAAATATAATCGTGCTGACGAGAAATTCATATATAAATCCTGGGTGGAGTTGAAATAATTTCCCTGAGTATTTTCTTCTCTTATTAATTCCAGTCTACACATAAATCATCTCATCTACCCCAAATCAATTGTCTACAGTAGATAAAAAATACCTAATTTTTTTCTCTATTTCCCGGCAAAAATAGAGTATTGGGGGGTTGACAATTGCTTTTTAAAATGTTATTGTTAGATTGATAAGGAAGAATTATTTTATTAAATAAATAGAAAATATACAAATTCTCAAAATACAGCCAGCCAGTAGGGTGGGTATAGCCCAAGGGGCATGGCTACGCTAAAGCGACAGCGTAACCCACCATCCTATATTCTGCTATATAAAACCTAGACAAAACTAGACTTTACTTTCTACTTCAACGGGAGCATGGGAGCAGTTATCCCTCAGTAGACTTTCACGCCTTAGCCAGACGCGATTGTGTTCCAATTAAGTTTCTGAAAAAGACTACCACCATCATTGCTTGGTTTTCGCGTCGGCAATAGTCTCAATTCAATACTTGATATCACCGTATTATATATCAAGTAGTTGATTTTTTCCTAAAATATATATTGATTTTTGTCAATATAAGTATAGTTTTGTCTATGAATTGTCAACTTAGGACTTGCTCATTGACTGGGAACCTATCAATTAATTGCATCGCCCGATAAGCATTACGCTGGAAATCTTTCGATAAATGAGGAACGTGGGGTATCTGAGATAATAAATCCAAAGTCCGGCGTAAAATCCTCACTACATCGCCTTCATCCAAAGTGGTATTTTCACAGAGTTCTGTCCAGGGTGTTCCCAGCGCCCACTGTTCCACTATGGCAATTAACTCAAATTCCAACCAAATAGGCAGAGCGACATTATACCGCCGTTGCAGTTGAAATATTTTGCGGCGAATGTTCCGCAGTTTTGCCAAGGCTTCTACTACTTCGTTACTGAGTTCAAAATGTACCCTACTATCTGGGCGAGGGGTTTCGATGACTAAGGCTGCTGCTGCTGCTGCTAAATGGTGCGGATCTAAATGTTCCAATTCACCACTTTCAAAGACTAAACCCAGCCATAATTCATTTTCTCCCCGAATGGCGGCAGCAATTTGCCCTAATTTGGTGGGGACTAAATTATCTAAAGCGTCAAACTGTTGCAAGATGGCAATTAAATTGACAAATTCTTCCCAATGGCGTTGTGAGTGTTCCTCAACTTGTGATTGTAATTCCTCAAGTTCGGCTTCTAATTCCACATAACGCGCCCGGCGTTTGAATATCTTGCTAACATTGCCTGATTGATGGATGGGATTTGCTTCTAATTGCTCTTGGACTGCGGTAACGCGACTGAGTTGTTCAGCCACTTCTGGAGGCATATATATTGAGCCTTCTCCAGACTCAGGAATGCGTTGGGCGATCGCAAATGTTTCTTCACTCCCACGCAGCGATTGACCCGGCTTTAACAGCAATTCAGGAGGTGGTACGATATGCTCTGGCACATCCACTCGTGGCAACTCAGCATACAAATCGACAACATCCTTAGTTGTCACCACATACCAGCGATTATCTTGCCCCAAGCAGATCAAATAAGGAGCTTCACCACCAGGTATTTTTCCCACTAATACTGCTGTGATGGGTATAGATACGGCGATGTTTTTACCTTTGAGACTCAACAGTGTTCCAGACACTGCAAAGCTCAACATCATCACAAATTCTTCTTGCCGATTTTCCACTGCTTGTTCTTGCAGGGTTGATAATAACTGGCGTTCTACTTTCAAGCGTTGCCGTAATTTCTCATAAACTGCTAGTTCATGTTCATTAACTGCGGCAATTTGTTCGTGAAGTTGGGCTAATTGGGTTTGCAGTTCTGAAATCTCTTCATACTCTGGTGTTAAATGCACAGTTGCCATGTACTGCCCAAAGCTGCGTTCTATCAGTTCCTTCGCTTGCTCTAAAGTATGGATTTGCAGCAAGTTCAGCACCATTCCATAGCTGGGTGTAAACTGACTCACCAATGGGTCTGGTTTAGATGTGGCTAAATATGCTGCTTCCTTCGAGCCTTCAAAGGGGGTTTGGACTGTCACCACATGACCTTGTAAATCCATCCCTCGCCGACCAGCCCGCCCAGCCATTTGAAGGAATTCCGAAGCGTTTAATAGGCGATGTCCCGAATCAGTCCGTTTGGAAAGGGTGGAAATTACTGTTGTCCGGGCTGGCATATTAATTCCCGCCGCTAGTGTCTCTGTGGCGAAGACGACTTTAATTAATCCTTGTTGAAATAGTTCTTCTACTAATCCTTTCCACGCAGGTAAAATTCCGGCATGGTGAGCAGCAATACCTCTATACAGGGGCGCAATTTGCCCAGAACGCCCGGCTTCAGGATTACGGGCTAAAAAATTATCAATTTGCTCGCGTAATATTTGCGACTCATCATTATTTACCAGCCATAAATCACCAACTTCTGCTACTGCTTTATCACATCCCCGGCGACTAAAAATAAAGTAAATCGCTGGGAGCATATCCCTTTGCTGTAGCTGGCTGAGGGTGTAAGCTATGCCAGGGGCTTCTGGTCTACCATTTCTACCCCTGTCTCCTTGCTTCCTTTTGCCTCTGTTTGCTAAACGGGGGTTAATTTTGGTTTTGCTCTCATTCAGCAGGGGAAACAGCCCTTTAGGATTGCAATAGTAAAATTCTAAGGGAACGGGACGAAAATCGGAATAAATCAGGTCTGTGGGACCGTGAACGCGATTTAGCCAGTCGGTGAGTTGGTCGCTGTTGGCAACTGTTGCGGAAAGGGCTGCTAGTTGAATTTCACGAGGACAGTAAATAATGGATTCTTCCCAAACTGTACCGCGTTGGCGATCGTTCATGTAGTGGCATTCATCTAGTACCACCGCTTCTACGTCTACTAAGGAAATACCAATTTGCCCGATGGGTGTACCATAGAGCATATTCCGGAATATTTCTGTTGTCATTACCAGAATTGGTGCGTCCCTGTTAATAGAAATATCTCCTGTTAACAGTCCAACTTGGTCATACCCAAATTGCTCACGAAAATCGCGTAATTTCTGGTTTGACAATGCCTTGAGGGGTGTGGTGTAAAACACACGTTTCCCTCGTGATAAGGCTCGATAGATGGCATATTCCCCAACTAAAGTTTTGCCCGAACCTGTGGGCGCACATACGACTACGGAGCGTCCAGAATTTAGGGACGCGATCGCATCTTTTTGGAATTGATCCAATTCAAAGGGAAATATTAACCCTAAGTCAAGTTCTGGAGATGGTGCGGGATAATTCACTCAATCAAATTTGCAACCGGACTTTTTACTATATTAACGGCTATTTTGTCAACTTCGTTAGTCATTAGTCATTGGTCATTGGTCATTGGTCATGGGTCATTGGTCATTGGTCATTAGGAAGTTACTGTCTTCTCCCCACACGGACCACACGGACCACACGAACCACTCCCCAGAAGAAGCAGGGGCGCACCGGAGCACCGGAGCAAGGGGGAGTGTACTTAACAACCGTTCCTCTTCTCCCCTGCCCCCTGCCCCCTGCCCCCGTTCCTCTTCTCCCCACGGACCACACTCCCCACTCCCTACTCCCTACTCCCTCATTTTCCCAGTTCTTGCGATCGCAGTGCTGCCGCTTTGACTGCTTCAATCACAGCTGAACGGAATCCGGCTTTTTCGAGTTGGGCAATTCCAGCTATTGTTGTACCACCGGGACTGGTAACACTGTCTTTGAGTTCTGCGGGGTGGATTTTGTTTTCTTGCAACAGTGTCGCGGTTCCTAATACAGTTTGTAAAGCTAGTTGATTGGCGATACCTCTGGGTAGTCCGGCGGCTACTCCCCCATCAGCCAGAGATTCTACCATCAAGGCTACGTAAGCAGGGCCACTACCAGATAGTCCTGTGACTGCATCCATGAGCATTTCGGAAACTTCTACCACTTGTCCCACTGCCGAAAAAACTTGATGTGCTATTTTGTGATGCTTGGGGCTGGTGTATGCACCTAAACACATGGCGGTAATTCCCGCCCCCACTGTGGCTGGGGTGTTGGGCATGGCTCGAATGACTGGTAACTGGGGAAATGCTGATTCTAGTTGGCTTAAGGATACTCCAGCTAAAATCGAAATTACTAGGGGCGATATTTGGATAGTCAGAACGTCTGCTAATTCTTGAGCGATCGCACTGAATACCTGTGGTTTTACTGCTAAAAATACTACTTCACTCGCTTCTGTAAATACCAGACCATTATCTGTAGTTACATTGACATTATATTTTTGCCGCAAATAACTTTGGCGTGTCGGTAGGGGTTCACTGACTATCACTTCCGATGCTTGATAGATTTCCCTTGCAATCAGGCGGGATAACAGCGCTTCTCCCATGACTCCGCCACCAATTAAGCCAAATTTAATAGTCATTAAGTTATATAGTCAATAGTCAATAAGAGCAGGTTTAACCTATTAATTTATGGTACAATACCATGTCTCGTTAAACCCGCCCGTACAATTATCAAAAATTTCGGTGGCTGAACTTTTGACTAATTGAACCTTACTGTACCATGCGGTTAACGTCGTTGCCCCAGGCTTGATTGGAACTACTTGGGGGACGTGCAGGACGAGCGGGTGTTTGTGGTACTTCATGAATAACTCCACCTTGGGTGCTGACTTGCACACAACTGGGTGTAAACAAAAAGATGCTTTCTCCGATGCGCTCTTGATGCCCATCGAGTGCGTAAGTTCCACCTGCGACAAAATCAACTGCCCGTTGTGCTTGATCCGGGTCCATGATCGTCAAGTTTAACACAACTGATTTCCGCTCTCTGAGTGCTTGAATTGCCTGGGGCATTTCTTCAAATGTACGAGGTTCAAGGACTAAAACTTCTGAAATCCCGTTAATCGCTCCTGGCATACTAATCACATTTCCCATCGTAGACTTTGATCCTGCGGCTACATCATCACCCATTGTCGTTATGGGTTCTCGCCAGCGTCGATTTTGAGCAGTGGCTTCTGCTGCGGTTGCTGGTGGTTGGGGATTTTGTTCTTGATACAGATTTTGGTAATTACCAGGGTCTGTATCGGCTTCTTCTTCGTAGTACTCGTATTCCACTGGCTCATTGAGACCTACAAAGTCTCGGAGTTTAGTAAATATGTTGTTCATTGTTATGCTCCTGATAAAAGTTGCCCTGATTGCTTTGGCTATGAGTTAATGTAACCGGACTTGATTGCTACAAAGGTCAGACAACTTAGTAATTTTATCGCTGTTTGTAGCTTCTATTACAATTAGGGTTGATGAATGACATTTTGGGGAACGCCTGTAGATTAACTCAGACACAATAATTGAGTCAAGATTATAGCCTAATGATTCTGATAAATAAAGGTGACTTTCCCCTGTTTGTTTCTGGGTAGTCACTTGGGGTAAGAAAGATTTTTTGTATTATATTGCATCGGTAGTCAGGCAATTTTCTCTGTATTTTATCCCTAGTGCTATTGATACCAGAACCAAAAATTGATGGCTCATACCCTAAGTGCGCTTACCAAATAAGATGGTTCCTAATCTGACCATCGTTGCTCCAGCTTGCACTGCTAATTGGTAGTCTCCTGACATACCCATTGATAGTTCGGGCATTTTCAGGTGAGACCAGTTTTGCTCCTCGATTTCTTGGGCTAATTTATGTGTGGCATTAAATACACTAATTATTTCAGTGTCATTCAAGCCCAAAGGCGGAATTGTCATCAAACCCTGAATTTGTAAATTTTTACACTGGTTGAGAGCGTCTAAGTCAGCTAATAATTCTGGGACAGTCCAACCCGACTTATTAGGGTCAGGGAGAATTTTCACTTGTAGACAAACTTGAGGAGTGACTCCTAGCTGTTGCGCCAATTGATTTAAGCGCTGCGCCAGTTTTAAATTGTCCACGGAATGAATCCAATCAAATAATTCCAGGGCTTTTTTGGCTTTATTGCTTTGCAACCCTCCAATAAAGTGCCAGGTAATATCCGGTAAATCTTGTAACTCGGCTTGTTTACTGGCAGCTTCTTGGATACGGTTCTCGCCAAAATCGCGAATTCCGGCGTTGTAAGCAGCCCGAATGTCCTCAGCCGGAAAGGTTTTGCTCACAGCAATCAACCGGACTGAAGGGGGTAGTGAAGCCCTAATAGTGGTAATACGTTCGCTAATGGAACTAGTCATTGGAATGTGCGTTGGAAAACACTTTGAAGTTGCTCGTACTCCTGGGATTGACCAGTGCGGCGTAGAGTACGCAAGCGATTTTCTAACAACATTCTAGCTTCAGTACGTCCTATAGACTGAAATTTGATTCCTTTAATGTCGTTTGCAACCAAAAAAAACAAACGTTGGGCATAAAGAGTAGTGAACAAATCCTGTTGATCATCGACCATGCAGATCCGATAAAGTAAACCCCAAGTTGGATGATTTATGTAAGTTTCTAAGTTCTCTGGATTCATTTAATAGTCAGGGTAGGAGTATATATCTTTTCGCAGTTCAGTACAAATGTTCAGAAGATAATACACCCCTTTCGCCAGAATGATTGGTTAGCTGATGCGAAAATAAGTGATTCTGGCAACTTTTCGGCAGTTATCAAAACCTTGCTTTTGTTCTGAATGGCAGATGAAGTTGGCAGTAGCAACGTAAAACTGCACAACAGATAGATCACAAAGGCAATTAGTTATGTCTGTTGCTCTGGCTTCTTTCCATATTGCCATAATTATCGCTCTCTGGAGCAAATTAGCCAAGAGGATGAGGGGATTAAGCCAAATTTCCTAGAACTAGTCTAGCACCCCAAAATAGGGTGAGGATAGCGATCGCTAGCCAATCTCTGGCTTTGAGGCGTAATTCGTGCCATTTGACTTGATGTTCATTGGGGCTAGTGAAGCCGCGCACCATCATTGCACTAGCCATTTGTTCGGCGCGTAAGAGAAGATTCTTTAATAGTCTCTCTGCGACTGTCATCCAAACTTTGACGGCTCCTTTTAACCCCAGTTTTTTCCAATTAATTGCCCTGGTCATCACAGAGCGAATTAAATTTTGCACTTCTTCGAGAACTAGGGGGATAAATCGCAAGGACAAAGTTAAAGTTAGAGTAATTTCAGTGACGGGGACTTTGAAGCGTCGCAGGGGCTGCATTAAGCTTTCTATAGCCGTGGTGATTTCTTCGGGTGCAGTTGTCAGCAAATACAGGTTACTGCTGTAAATCACGGTAAATATAATCGTACTAACTCTGATGGCTAAATCAATTGAGCGGCGAGTTACTTTGACTGGCCCTTTATGAAATAGGATGTAGCTGTAGCCTTGGTTTTCGCCTGTTGGTGCTGGAACAATATTGGTATTACTGGGGTTTGCTGGCTGAGTTAAGATTTGTGGGTTAGTTGGTAGGCGTGGTTGATATTTTACACCCAAACCATCAGGACTGATGCTGATCAAGAGGAAAACAAACAGCGCCAGGGTTAACAGCCAGCCCATTTGCTGTTTCCAGACTCGCCGAGGAATTCTGGCGATGACAGTCAAAAAAATTAATAATGCAACCAGTAGTATTCGCCACTCGTTATTAGCAAAGGTGTAGCTGGTGAGAAAGCTCATCAACCAAGCTATTTTCACACGCGGATCGAGTTTGTGTAGCCAAGTTTGCGGCTGTTCTAAGTATAGTCCTAGTGGTAGCGATCGCAATAAATCCATGTCTTTTCTGAGTGCTGAGTGCTGAGTAAGCAGAAGAAAGCAACGCTACTATATTTGTTAGCTGTATGGCAAAATTAGTAACGCGGCAATGCACTAATTCTATAAGGTGCGTTAGCCTACGGCATAACACACCCTACTCAACTTGTACAGACACAATTAATCGGGTCTCTATGAGCTTATTTAACGCGAGTTGCTCTGTTAACACTACCAACTTCCATCTCCCGCACCTTTTTACTGCGCCACAGTAAACGCATGGGTGTGCCTTTAAACCCTAATTGTTTGCGGAATTGTCTTTCAATGTAACGGCGGTAGTTATCATTAAAGCGTTTGGCTTCGTTGACGAATAGGGCGATGGTTGGGGGTTGGATACCCACTTGAGTCCCATAATAGATTTTGCCCTGACGACCGCCCCTAGAAGCTGGGGGTGAATGCCAACTCACAGCGTCTGTGAGGACTTCGTTGATTACAGATGTACTCACACGGCGTTTGTGTGATTCAGCTGCTTCATTTACCAAGTCTAAAATCTTGTCTACCCGTTGTCCTGTAGAGGCACTGACAAAAATGGTTTCTGCCCATTCTGTAAAGTGCAACCGGGATTCTATAGTTTTTTCGTAGTCGTAAATGGTATATGAGTCTTTTTCAATCGCATCCCATTTATTGACGACGATAATACAAGCTCGACCTTCGTCGATAATCCGCCCGGCTAATTTTTGGTCTTGGTCTGTGACTCCATCTAAGGCATCAATGACCATTAAAACCACATCGGCGCGGCGAATCGCTTTGAAGGCACGGTTAATGCTAAAGAATTCTGTACCGTAGTCTATTTGTTTTTTTCTGCGAATACCGGCGGTGTCAATGAGGCGATAAACTTGATCGTTGCGTGAAATTACGGTATCAATAGCATCGCGTGTTGTGCCAGAAATGGGGCTAACAATTGACCTTTCTTCGCCCACAAAAGCATTTAATAAACTGGATTTGCCGACATTGGGGCGGCCGATAATGGCTACTTTAATCTCGTTATCTTCTTCTACTTCTGTGACGATGGGGATGTGACTAATTAACTCGTCGAGTAATTCGCCTGTACCACTACCATGAATGGCGGAAATGGGGTAAGGTTCGCCCAAGCCTAATCCCCAAAATTCCGAGGCTTGAACTGCGCCTTGGTCTGGGGATTCACATTTGTTTACAGCCAGTAAGACGGGTACTGGTTGTTGGCGTAACCATGTAGCAATTTCTTGATCAGACCCTGTGAGTCCAGTTTGACCGTCTACAACCAAAATAGCGGCGCTGGCTTGTGAGAGGGCTGTGAGTGCCTGTTGGCGAATCAATGGCAGGAATTCGGTATCGTCGTTAAAAACTAAACCACCTGTGTCTACAACTAGAAAATCGCGATCGCGCCAGTAAGATGGCATATAAGTGCGATCGCGTGTCACACCCGGTTCGTCGTGGACAATCGCCGTTTGTTCCCCGGCGAGACGATTAACCAGGGTGGATTTGCCCACATTCGGGCGACCGATAATAGCAACAATTGGCAGTCCCATAAAACCAGGGTGAGTGAGAGAGATATTATATCACCAATCTATATTTTAACTTTTTTAATTCTTTATTGGTGTGCATTTTTTTTACCTTTGCGTAGCCGACGCTCAGGGTGCGAAGAGAAGAAATCACAGAGATTTGAACAGATGAACACAGATGTCATCTGGATTTTGGGGGCGATTATCGTCTAGATGTTTGTTTTTTGTGGTTTTTGGCAACTATAGCGTTATTGGGCTTACGTACTTTCCAAATTTTTGGTTGTGTGAATTAACGGAAATCCTTGTTTCTGGCTTGTAGCTAAATACGGCTGAACAAGTTTCAATAATTAAGTTTGAATATCTGCAACCAATAAATTATCTTTAGTATTTACTTTAAGTGTAAGTTCTTTATTCGTTAATTGGGGGAATTCTCTATGTCTAACTACCATGATGAAGACGGTGATTTTGATCAATATGTAGAATACGGAGAGGGTTTTAATATTATTTTGATTTGCAATTACATAAATGAGCAAAAAAGTTTATAATCTAAAACATTCTACGGCGAAATTAAACATTTTCAAAAATTTCTAAATCAGCTTATGAGTCGTTCAGCCCCTTATCAGCCTTTGTTGTTAAGAATTCTGCATGGCATCAGTGGAATTTTAGTAATTACGGCAATCATTACCGGATTTTTAGTTTACAACACATTCGACCAAAGATTTGGCAAAATTCCCCTTCCCAAAATTGAGCCAATTCAAGATATTCACGGAACTGTGGCTTTATGTTTCTTACTTTTATTACCAGCCTTCGCACTCTATAGCTTTCATGCTGGAGAAAAGCGCCTATTACAACCAGACTCTCTACAAAAACTCACACAGGTTGGTAAACCAATTTGGTGGGTGAGTCTGCAACGTATTGTTAATACTCTAATGCTGATTGCCTCAGTTTTGGCGGTGATATCTGGCAGAATGATGAAGGAAGAATGGCTACCTATAGGTGAACTTGATCACTTATGGTATTATTTCCATCTCATAGCTTGGGTGATTATAGTTTGTTGTTTAGCCATTCATCTTTTGATGTCTGCTAAGGTGGGTGGTGCGCCGTTGTTACTATCAATGTGGTCAGGGAAATTCCGCCCAGGAGATAGTCCGAGAAATTGGTATAGTCGTTTGCGTACTTGGTCGAGTAATTTTTCCCAGAATTTTAGTGCTGGAATTAATCAGTTAATAGAGAGTAATTTTTCACTGAGAATTATTGAGGTTTTTGTGTTGCTGGGAATTATCGCAGCATTTGTGTTACCACTGTTTTTCTCTGGGGTTGAAAAATAATCCTCTGGTTTAAGCCAGAGGAAATTGACACTCTAATAACTTGATTTATATCCTCTCTAAATTTTGCCAGGTTTTAAGGTTGATTTAGAGGAACTCTAAATTGCCGCAACAGGTTATTAATTGTCAGAAACTCTGGGTTGTGTCCAAGTCCTTGAATAACTTCGGGACTACTCTCATTCAAAATTTGATTATATGCAGTCACAGCATCATTGAACTTATAGATATTCACATTCTGTGTTTCTCCTGTAAGTCCATTTAAACTATTCACCAATGCTGTTGCTGTTGATGGTGAGACTCCTACTCTAACTATAGAAGACTGTACATGATGAGTTGCTGCTAATGTATTTACTCCACCCGGTAAGATATGTTTAATGGTGCTAAGTGGGCTATTAGCAGGTGCTGCTTGATTGAGTATATGATTAGCAACTCGATTCAAATTAGCCTGAACTTGTGCTGGTACGCGAATAATTGGTATCCGGGTATTACCATTATTAACAATTTGTAAATTAACCCCAGGCGCAGGTCTAAAAGTATCCCCAGTTGAGGAAACTGAATCGGAACCAGTTCCCGATACGTTAACCTTATCCCCAGATGAGGAACCAGTTCCCGGAACTATTTCTTTATCCCCAGATGAGGAACCAGAATCGGAACCAGTTCCCGGAACGATTTCTTTATCCCCAATTGCAGAACCAGAATCGGAACCAGTTCCCGTAACTATCTCTTTATCCCCAATTGCAGAACCAGAATCGGAACCAATTCCCGGAACGATTTCTTTACCAGCATATGCTGTATTAGATGCATCAACTAGATAACTTAAAACAGTGAATGCTAGGAAAAAAGCGAGAAAAAATCTGGGTTTATTCATTGTTTTTATTGTTGATGAAATTGCATCACAACTGAGCATTTAAAACCGAAAACTGTACCCTGCACTGAAGGAAAAACCTAAACCAGTATCAAAATTACGAGTTACGTCTGTGACTATCCCATTGATAATTAGAGGTATGTTCTTGAACGGAGTAATAGACGAACCTATATTGAGACGATTTCCAGTCCAGCTACTTACCAAGGATGCTTGAGGTATGACTCTCAAACCTAAACTTGCAAAAATATTAGCATTATTTTCGTTTGCGGCTCTTGCTCCTAGAGAACGAAAACCGCCAGTACCAACACCAACAGAAATAGTCAAAGGTAATTTATGATTTGGGTTATTTGGTTGCAGTGGAAATGCCTTAGTAACTACTCCATAAATGGTATCTTGATTGTTAGAAGACTCTCCCCATTTCACAGGATTTAACCAACCCAATGCTACTGCTGTACCATCAGGAAAGTATTTGTGTAGTTTGAAGCCCATATAGCCGCTAGTACCAACATCAAACTCTCCACCTTTAAGATAGTCACCACCAGCGCTGCTAAAATTAGCATTAACTTCTAATCCTACAGATTTAATTGGATCTCCCAACCCAAAACCAGCAGAGTAAGAACCATCTACAAAGCCTTCAGAATCTTCATCTAAGGGGACAACTACACCAAGTCCAATATAAACTTGACCAGAACTCGCACCATAAGCGGAGGGATTACCAGCTGATGAACCGGGAAAAGCTTTTTGCTCCTTCCGTTTAATTGACGGTTTTTGGCGGATCAAAATGGGATCAATGAATAGTTCTTGGGGTAATTTATCACTATCGCCAAAGGTATCGCCTACAGATCCTGAAGAGTCTATTTGTGCGAGAGTTTCAGGTTCTTTTTGCTGCGCTAAATTAGTTTGCTCTTGTATTTGCACATCAAGGTTACTTTTTTTATCAGTCAATAACTGTTGATTTATAGTATCCTTTGTTTGTAATACATTTTCAGATGGCAATACAAGATTGTTGTCTACATAAACAGAATTGCTGACTGTTTCAGGTTGAATCTTAACAGTAAGACAATCACGAATGCTTGGCTGTGATTTAGCAACAGGATTCTTTTGTTTAGATGCTAATAATCTTTGTCGTAAGCTGATATTTGACTCAGAATTCAGTTGACATCTTGGCGATGGTTTGAGGTTTTGATACAAATTCAATTGAGCGGGTTGATTTTCAACAACAACATTATTATCTGTATAATCCGCAGCAACTGCGGGCTTGATGAAAAGAGATGTTAACAGTAGAAGAAAAGTTAGGCAGCTTTTGCCGAATTTCCCATAAATATAGTGAAGGCTAATAAATTTAAAATTATCACTATTTTTGAGGATTTTCTGTATCTTATGCATCAAAATATTCCTGCTAAAAACGCAAATATAAAATCCAAGTTTGACTGTTACCTGTTCCCTGTTTCATATCTCTAGGAGTAATTCAGGAATAAAATTGGGTGATTATATTTGATTTTTCAACAAGATTCAGTAAAGCTTTATTCCTTCTTTCCTGTTCTCGGTTTCTTACAGAAAGGCGGGCATCTTTGCCCTCCCCACAAGATTTATAATATTAAGATGTGTACTTTATTTACTTGCAAAGTGCTGTATTTAACGTAATGAGCGAAAAATTACACGTCCTGGAGTTTCTTCTTGATTAATGCGTGCATAAACCCGCAGACAAGTTAAAACTTCCCCAGGAACGCCACCACAGTTTAGTTGTAGGTCGTCTTTTGAAAAGGTGCAGATATCGGCGTAGAGTCCAGATAATTGGCGAATCTTTACGTCATAACCCAGGTTAATGGCGGTTTGAGCCATTTTTTTTAAAATGCGTCGTGATTCTTGCTGTAAGTTACCCCACCACGAATAACGCTCGACTGGTGGAATAAATACGAGGGAGTGTATGGCTTCATCTATGTCTATCCATGCACGCAGACTTAATAAGTCATCAGAATTTGACTCAGCTTGTTGTAAACGATGCCAGCGATCGCTTAAATTATTCATATATTGAGTTCGTTGTTCTGGCTGAGACTGTAAAGGCATAATATCGAAGCTAAACACGCTTTTTAAGGCATGATGTAAATCTGGTTCAATTTCGATAAATCTGCGGAATAGATGCACAAAACCAGCTATATAATATAAATTTCCATATTCTTCAATGGGGTTAATTCCAGAATTTAATAATGGTTTTTCTGATAAACATAATCCTGGAACCTGCACACTACCGTTAAGTCCGGGGTAGATAATTTCATCTCGGCTGAAAGGAAGTTTATCCAGGTGCAAATTATCTGCTATTGCACCAATTTCTTGAGCGAATTCTAAAGCACGCTGTCGCCAAGCTGTGGCGATATTTTCGGGAACTCGCAGCAGTTTCCGGTGTATTTCGTGCCATAAATCAGCGTCTGTTTGGCTTTGTAATGAGGAATTACCTAAATATACTCTGAGTTCCGCATCATTCCCAAAGGCTTCTCGCAGATGAATCAGTTTTAGCTCTCCTGGGGGCGATATTAGGAGTAAGGGAGCTTCTGGAATAGACTCTGGCTGGGGGTGCAATAAACTGGAGATTTCTTGTAGTAAATCGTCACATATCTCTGTTCCAGCATCGAGGGGAAATTCTGTGCGGGCTTTATTTAAGGTGGCTTCTAGTCCGTACAGGCTAAATTTTAATAGTTTGGCTAATTCTGAGTTTTCTATTGCTAATAATTGACGTATTTGGTGCATGAATATTAATATTAAAATTTATTTTTCTGAGGTACACAAGGGCGGGCAGTCCTTGCCCACCCCACAAGATTTATAATATTAATGTATGCCGCAAAAAGGATCGCGTTCTTTATCAACTTCATTAGGTTGCAATTCTAATTCAGCCCGATAAACACATCCTGCTTGTTTGAGACATTCTTGGCTTGTTGATGTCCAATAGGGAACTTCTCCGGCGTGCATTCTGAGAATACCTTTTTGATCAAGAGTTACACAATATTTACAAGGGTAATCTGTGGCGATATCGGGTTTACTTAATGCACCAATTCGTATCCATTTTTTGCTGTTAGTTGTGGTATCTGTTTGATAAATATAAAAAGTGTGCTGACTGGTTTGGGGAAAGGGCGGTAAAGGATTACTTACTAAACCGTTTTGTGATTGCTGTTCGCTATTGTGTAAATAGTGAAATTCGCGCAGAAATTTACTATCATGTTTGTCTACTTCAAAAACTAAATGATAGGCATTTGGTTGATCTACGGTTGCAGACTCGATGACGTTAACAGCAATATCACCATCATTTAAGTTGTGTTTCGGTCCTGCTACCGCAATATTCCACTTTAATTTACCATCAGCAAATAGGGCTGAGGTTTCGGAAGCTGCTAATAGTGCTGCACCTACATCAATACCGGGAACGTCAATTAAATAATGGGGATTTCCTTGACAAAGTAAGACGTTAAATTGCAGAGTTTGGTCAATTTCAAATTGGACTTTGATTTTTTTGAGAAACTCGGCTTCTTGCATTCCGAGTTTTTTCATCAGGTTTTTACCGTCAAAACTACCCCACAGTCGTAAGTCTCCTTCTTCATAATCTTGGCGGTAAATAATATTAGTTAATTGTATCCCTTGCCATTCTGTCCGCACTTTGGCGGCTGTTTCTGAAGGTGTGATTTGATAAAGTTCTTGTCCGGCTTTAAATATGGGTAAAAGTTCGTTGCTTTGGGTTTTGCGTTTGAAGTTACAAGGTAGATAATAAAATAGATTTTTGACATCTATTTCTAACTGATTTGCGCCTTTGCGTAGCAATTCTTTGGATTCTTCTGGGTCAAATCTGAGCCTTCGCAGTTTCTCGGCGTAGCAAGCACCGGCTGAGGTGGCTAATTTAGTAAATTCCAAAACAAAGGTAATTCTTTCTGGGTTCCAGACGAAATAAGGAGAGTTACTAAATTCTTGGTAGATGTGGCGCTGCACTAAATCTAGGTTACAAGTTTTGCCAGATAAAATCAACCAATCAACTTTATGTGTGTTCCAAGTATCTATGTTTTGATCTTGGAAACCTAAGCGACTTTCCATGAGTCCTTTAGCGATACCAATTCCTTCTTTAATGGTGGAAGAAGCGGCGCGTTCAAATTGTTGACTGTCTATAATTACGCAAACATTATCGGGATTTCTAATTTGGAATTTTATGGCACTTTGAGTTAGTAATTCTGAAATTTGTGCTTCAGAAATCAGAAAAGTTAACAGAGGATGATCGGCTGGTGGCTTTTGCCCAAGTTTGAGTTTAGCAGCTTCGGCATAATCCCAGAGTGTATAAAAGGTTTGTAGCCGTTGGGGTGCTTGTTGCCATCGGGTTGGTAATACTTTCTCGGCTGTATCTAGGGCATCTTTATATGCAGCGTCACCGTCTGGATTTTCTTTATCTAAACATTTTAATAGGCTGCCGCTTTGGAATTTTCCTTGTTCTAAAAAACGCTCGTTTAATTCGGTGTTAATTAAATCTTCTAGCTTTTCGCTTTCGATGTCACCTGTGGTTATTGCTGTTAAGAGAAAATCAGCGATCGCCACTTTCAATAATCTAAATATTCTCAGGGTAATTAATTCACCGCCTAACTGCAAATGTCCCGAAGAACCTAATAGTTTCGGAGTCAATTTATAGTAACGTCCTCCTAAACCTCTATCTTCATGTTCTGCAAAATTAGGAGTTTTATCTTCTAAAGTCAATTCAATTAAAGCTAAGTCTGTAGTTCCCCCGCCAATATCCAAAACCAGGACATTTTGTGACCATTTATTTTCGATTTGACGACAACGAGTTTTAAATGATTCAATCCCAATGTTGAGATTTCCGCCAAATTCTCGCCACAAAAAGAATATGGCGACTGAAACGGCTTCATCATAAGCGGTTTGTACGTCATCAATGCCCAATTGTTCGACTAATTCCTTAACTTCTTTACGCACTAATGGCGGTGCGACGGTGGGATAGGTGACAACGGCTGTGAGGAAATCTCCCTCAGAAAATCTGCGTCTAGCGCGTTGGCGGTAATCTTCAGTTAAGTCGATTAAATGCGCCCATGCGGCTTGGATGAGTTCGTTAACATTAATTGTCTCTTCTTGATCATCCAGAATTACTGGGAATGTGCGATCTTGTCCAAAATAGCGCTTGGGTGAGTGGTGAAATCTGCTGATAATTTCTTTTAAAGAAACGCTTGTTCCTTGAGCTATGGCTTTTTTTCTGTTATCTCTAGCTTCCCTACCCATCCGCAATTGTAAATCTGTCAAACTAGAAATTTCTAATTCGCTGGGAATTTCTGTATCCCGACGATTAATATCTAAGACAACGGGGATTAAATTTTGTGATTCTAAGGTAGGGACACGAAAAACTTCATGGTAGATTTGATATAGTTTTTTACTTGCAGCCCGGCGGAATTTGTCGCTGTTACCTAGACATAATTCCACTTGGCGAATCGCTTCTAAAAATCTTTCTTTTTGATCACTTTCAAAAACTTCTCGCAGCCGATGGGGTTCAATTTCCAAGTTTTTACTAATGTCAGCAATAAACTTGTCCCAGTCGTGAGGATTGACATCAGGTAAAGCCACCGATGCGGGAGAACTTAACCATTCTACCATGCGATCGCGCAAGCGGATTTCTTGTTCTTTGGGTAAAATTTCGGCGATGGGGACTTCAATGGGGTCAAAGAGTGTAACTGTAGAATTGGATGTGCCAAAATCTAATGCAAACCATCCCGGAAACCTTTTCTGTGGTTTTTGAATGATTTTCTTTTCAATATATTTACTAATTTCTATAGGGCTACTAACAGGCTCACTATCAATTATTTCTTCTTCAAAAATTATGGGAGACCACAGATAGCAAGAAGCACCAGTTTGTCGAGGTTCAGATAGTAGGGGGTCGCCTAAAGTATCAGAATCGAAATACTCAACAATTACTTCCAAAGTGCAGTTAATTGGTTCGATTAAAGGGCGCTCTAATTTACAAGGGTATTGCTCTAACTGCCCAATTTGAGAAATTTTAGGAGTTACAGAATCAAAAGGTTTATATGCTTTTTTAATTTGAACAGCTAATTCCTCTGGCGTTCCAGTAACAATACAATTAATTCTAGCAATGTGAGGGACGTTATCACCAGCCGCTACCAATTGAATAGTAGGTAATTCCAAATATTCGTTTTCTTTAGCACGCACTTGAAAATTGGGTACAAGCCGAATTTCAACAGCCATTTTTTCTCCTTATATTAATAAGATAAACCCATAAATTCACATTAAGCTCTTAATTTCTCTGTGTTCTCTGTGCCTCTGTGGTTCATTAAAAAAGAATTAACCTCCAATGCAAAACCCCAAAACTTCAACCTTCAATTAAACTTAAAAATGATCCTCAGCATAAGAACTTGTAGCAACCTGAGAAAGAACCTGCAACCAAGTAGGAATAGCCACCTTAGCTGGAGAATCTCCCGCCGCAATATGTCTGAGTAAAGCTTCTTTTTTAGAAAGACTTTGGAGAGTGGGAATAATTTGATCTAAAATGCCTTCTAATTCAGCATTAACCTGTTGATTAATTTCGCTGACATACTGCACTAAATGCAGACTAGCACAAGCAATGATTTCATCTCGCAGTCGTAAGACAAAAAGTTGGTGATTACCTGTTCTGGGTAAATCTTGACTTTTTTCAGGAGACCAATCAAAGATTTGACCAATATTGTGTTTTTCATCTTTACGCGCCAAGGGAAACATAATTTCTGGTGAAATTGATTGTTCTTTGTTATTAATTTCGGAAATGATTGCTTCTTGCCATTTATTAGGGTCACATCCTAACATTAATTTGTAAAAGATATCGGCTTCTTCTACACCAAATTTGGTTTCGATGTCTTCTTCCATTTCTGGATGAAGAGTTTTCTGTAAATGATCGCGTTCTGCGGCGATTTCATGGGATAATTGACTTAATAAATCTGCTACGGCTTGATGAATGCGATCGCGTGCAAAATTTTCTAATTCCTTGACAGTTTTGGCAAAAGCTGGATAAAAGTCTTCGCTCTTGGTTGGTAAAGTGCTATTAACTCTATTTCCTCGGTCAAATAACTTACCGGCTGCACCTTTAAATTCGGCAATAGTGATATTACCATTGTTGGCTTTATTAAATAGTAAAGTCCACTCGTTCCAATTGAGAATTTTAAATGTGAGTTCGTCTTTCACCACATCACTAACCACATCTCCCCGACGGTCTTTGAGTGGTTCTTTACCTAAACCTTTTTGGAAATTCCGATAAGTTTTATCTAAGTTCTCTATAGCAGCCCGAAACTCAATAAAATCCTGAGTATCTGCGGTGGGAATACCTTGTTCATGAATTTCGGTAATAATGTTTTTCAGATGTTCTTGATGTTGCAGTAAATTATCAGCAGCCCTGCGAGTATCTTGATGAAGTTGTTTAACTCCGTGACTTGTCACATGATTTTGAATTAATTCTCGCAGTTTGGCAATACCTCCGTCTTGAGCAAAGTAACTCAGTTGTTTACCTAAATGACTATGTGCATCAGATTCTAGCAAACGTGTACTTAATAATTCCCACTTTTGTTGCAATCGCTTCGACCGTTCTAAATAATCAGGATAGTCTAAGTTTGCTAAAAATTCTGGTGAACCTGCTTTGACTGTAGTAGAACGTTTTGCTAATTCAGCTAACCCTAGTAGTGGCGATAATAAAACAATCCTGTCTGCTTGGGTGGTGAATGCACGAGCCGCGTCAATTGTGGTTTGCAAAACTTTCAATTTGCGGAAAACATCGGCTTCTTCTAAAATTCTACTACTTTCGATAAATCGGTCAAGTTCTCGTTCACAACCTTCACTATCTAAAGGTAGCTGGTCAAAACGACCCACTCCCACTAAAATTAAATCTTTGAGGTCTTGTCCTGGGCGCTGCTGCTGCATCATGGTAAAGATTTTATTGGCGCGATCGCTCCCAGGAGTTTTACCATTTAATAGGACTAAAATTGTCTGGACTTCTGCTAATTCTCGCAGTGATAAAAAGGTATCTCTAGCCCCAGAATTAGCCGCCCCTAATCCGGGAAAATCCAACAGAATAAATTCTGAAGCTCCTGCAAAATCCCAAATTTCCCGTGATATTTTTACCTCCATATCAACACGACGGATGAGGGGAAAACTGTTTTGTAATAGCTTAGTAGGTAGCCTCTGGGGTGGGCTAGGTAATCGGATATGAGATGGCGGTAAGTCTTCAAAACGCAGAGTTTGAATAGCCATTGGCTGTTCAGTTAGCTGTAGACCCTCACGGGCGGTGATAGCATCTATTTGGTAATGTCCGCCACACATTGCGTCCCCATAGGCTTGATAGGCGCGAATAAACAATACTAACTCTCGCAGTAAATAACGTAATTCTAAGTTTTTACTACTGTTCCATGTATCTTCACACCAGTTAATAATATCTTTGCCAGTGTTTAATTTTGACAGAGGCATAGGTGCAAGTCCAGCTGCGGTAGTCCGGCGACTTGCTTCGTGTAACATGAATTGCAAACACTCATCTACTCCTTCATGAGAAAGATACTCTACGGTAAAATTATTTGCTTGAGTTGTGACAAAGCCTGATTGCGGCACAATATGAATGGCTGTCACATTACCTGTAGTAGGATTCTCACTAATGGGTAAGGCATCAGCATAACCAATCAGGCTACCCAAAAGTAAAGTTTTACCGCTACTAAATTCTCCCATCACGCCGATTCTAACAGGAGAGGTGGCAAGTTCTACAGTTTTCTCAGCAGCTTCCCGGAGCCGCATCAGACAATCATCTAGGCTAGTGGGTATCCAATCTTCTTGTTTTGAAGGATATTGGGGTACTGAGTCTAGTTTTTGTAGTATAAATTCGCCGTACTCTTTAAAACAATCTAATTGTTCTATTTCCATAAAAATTCTTTTCCTTTGGCATTAATTTCTGTGAGTTTTATAACATAAAATAATCCAATCAGCACATATTCATGCAACTTGTTTCTATCACACTTTGCGTCATTAGCCCAATATTTATTACTGGAGATAGATTTAACTTTACTGAGTTAAACAATTCTTAACCGGATACTTATGTGGGAAAGTTTAAAAATCAACAATAAATATTCTTAACTCTGGGTGCTGAACCAAAAGCAGGTGCTGAAATTTAACAGCTACCCCTCCTGTGCAAGGCTACCGTGTACACACAAGTCGGGAAATTCTTTTTTGTGTCATAACACCCCACCCCTAACCCCTCCGGTGCAAGCGAGGAGGGGAACTGGATTTACAGTTAAATTCTACTGCCTATATAGCGATTCCTATTTCATTCAGGTAGAGGAAAATTATTCTACCACAGATAAACACAGATAAATCTGTATTTCAGCCGGGTGGGAAATACTATAAATAATTGCAATTATTACTTGAAATTATTTTTTTGCTCCCTATTATGTAGTAGATACACCCTCACGCCTTGAGTAACGCTCTTTGTTTTATGTTCCATAATATAAGGCAATTATTAACTATTCTAATCTATCTTATGGCTAATGTAAATATATTGTTTTTTTGCAGTAGTATCTATAATTTTTCTGGAATTTTAGTGAGATAATTAGTAATTTTAACAACTATAGTAATCCGCTTTAATTTTTGATAGCTTGCGTGGCGTAGCCATACTTACTTGCGTAGGTGGGGAGTGGTCCGTGGGAAACAGCTTTTTGAGTTGTAAGCGCAAAGCGCAGGCTACGCCAACAGAAATCAAATAGGAGTCCTATATTAATTTAGTGACAATGTAGATTTAGTTACCTGCAAGAATTGAAGGCAGTGTTCACGAAGGCTTGAGTATGTCTATATCAGGGAAATAATTATTTAACTCTAGCTGTTATCAATGATGTATGAAATCTGATGTTTTTGACTGTACTGGTTAGACAAAAAAAGTAAAACCCCAGGACTGGGAATCCCTGGGGTTTTTAACCTGACCACAATTACAGTTTTAATAGATAATTTGGGAAAAGTCTCAATTCTAACGGACATAAATCTGTGAATTGGGTCTGATAAATGTTGGTAAGCAAGACTATGTTTATGCTATAGCAGGGGAGTGGGGAGTGGTCCGTGGTCCGTAGGGTAAAAACCTTTCGGTGTCTAACTTTTATGATCAGTTTATGTCCTAACGTCCTTGGCGGTTGCTATAGTTAAAGGTTAATTTTTGCTCAAAATGTAAATTTCTATGATTTAAGGATAGCTGCTAACACTAAAATCAGCTATTAGTAATGGAATTCTCATCTTTGAGACAGATAAATAAAAAGATATATTTTCATGATTTATGTCTAAAGTTCTCATCTTTCCGGCTTGATTTCTTATGGGCAATAGAGAAAAATAAAAACATCATGATACATCATGATTGTAGCCAATAAAAGTGACAGAAAGCCTACTTAATGCCCGCGCCTGTGGGCATTTTTTATTGTTCCAAGAACCCCACCCGCGCCACCAACAGAGGGAAGCAGTAATTCATCGCTGCAAAATCTCTATTTCATGGTTTTGCTCCAAGACTTGAATCACGGTGTTATATTTCTCCTGAACGTCCCGGCGGTCTTGTGATTCTGGCAACCCTTCATGGCTACCCCTCTCGATCATGTCAGCATGACGCTTGAGAATTTGCTGGTATTGCCCATTGTGGGTACAATTGGCAATTAAGGCGATCGCTTTGAGTAAATGAATAGTCACGGCTACATCAGTTCTGCTATTCTGCCGAATTTGGTTAAAAGCTTGAGCGACTATCCCCTCAAAAGTTACTGGTTTGGCAATCACTCGCAATTGGTTATGATCATCGTAGCGGTAAGGTGAGGGAAACTGTCTTTGTACTAGATGGCACAGTCCGGCACTCAAACGGTCAATACACCGAATAGCCGTGAAAGGATCGTTGATTCCCGGAGAAATAGCCCGCAGAGCAATTTCTACTAACTGTTGCAGAGGAAACTCCACATCCTGGTGTTCAGTACGTTCCCTTCCTAAAATAAATGTTTTTTGTAGTCGATGGTTAAGTTTGCGATTGACTCGTTCACCAGGCCAAACCATGACCAATTCACTGCCCTTAATCACAAACTTTCCTGGTCGAGATTTAACATGGATCAGGAGATTATATTTACAGGCAATTTCCATGATTTTTTCATCATTAATGGCTTGTAAATAACCATTACTATTGGCTTTAATTGGGTAAGCCTGTAACTCAAAATCGGGGGGAATTTCTCCTAGATGTAGTTGATTGGTTGGGGGATTGACACCGATTTTTTCGGGAAATAGTCGATCAATAGCTTTGTCTAAATCTTCACTCACACTCTTAATAACTTGCGATGCTTGAATGATGGTTGATGCGTGATGAATGAAGTAAATGAGGACGGCAATGCTGAGAATTGCTAGCACTATCCCGACTGTGACTGAAAGATGGGGAATAAACAGGTTGTAGCCCATGCCATAAATAGCACGCAGCACCAGCAAGGAATAAATAAATGTGGCAATGAATGTACCCAGGACTATTTGATTGCCTGTGTCGCGCATAAAGTTACGCAGCAACCTGGGGCCGAAATTGGCAGAAGCCAGTTGCAGGGCGACAATTGTAATGGAAAAGGCTGTCGCCGCAACACTCACCATTGAACCTGCGATCGCAGATAGCACTTCTCTAGCTCCATCGGGACCACCTGTGTAGATCCAATCCCAATCATCAAAACCAATTGTGCGGTCAAGGCTTAACATTGTAAATGCCAAAATAACGGCACTGAGTGCCAGGATTCCGGGCAGAAACCAGTAGCTAGTATGAAGCGCATCCCACAACTTGGATAACTTGACATTATTCATGATTCATGATTTCTTTCGTGAGCATCTACCTTGCCATTACGGTCTTGCAATTGGGCTAATCTTTGCAGTGAACCGCCAATGCTACGGGGTTTAGGGACTTTGTTTTTACCAGATGGCCAACCTTCTCGCTGACGAGTGCGATCGCCATCTGTTTCTTCGGTTTGGTCGTGGAATAAAATTTGTCTGGTAGGATATGGTAAATCAATGCCATTTTCCACATACAGCTTTTGCTTGATTGCAGAGATGACTTGATCCCGTGAATCTAGAGCATCTGACCATCGGGGTGGTTGAATCCACCATCGCGCCCGGATATTCACACTATTTTCGGCAAGTTCCATCACCAGGACATCAGGAGGCGGGTCTTTTAACACAACATCTACACTATGCATAGCTTCTAGCATCAACTGCTTTGTCCAGTCCAGGTCATCACCATAGCCAACGCCGACATCATATTCTAAGCGCCGATTCTCAAAGGCGGTATTTACAGTTACCGAATTGGTAAACAGTTCGGAGTTGGGAATCACAATTCGCCGACCATCGTAAGTTCTAATAGTTGTCGCTCGTGTTTCAATATTTTCTACCGTACCTTCAAAATTCTTAAAAACAATTTGGTCATTGATTTGGAACGGTTCAGTGAGTAGGATTAGAATTCCCGCTAAAAAGTTTTGCAGAATATCGCGAAAAGCAAAACCGATTGCTACCCCACTGATTCCCAGCAATTGCACCAAATCTGATGCTTTGAGTGAGGGAAAGACAATGGATAAAGAAATAAACAAACCCACCAAAACTGTAGTACCTTGTGCCAACCTCCCCAGCACCATACCCAAATTGCGCGCATAGGTGCGGTGGCTAGTTAAGCGTCTCACTAGTCGCTTGATTGATCTCCCGACAATTACAAAGATTGTAAAAACAAACAACCCTAGCACAATATTGGGTAGCAGAATAATGAAATCGTTAGCCATTTTCTGCACCCTGTCCAAAAGTGCCGATATCTCTGCATTCATCCAGATTCCTCACTGTTCAGTCGTTGCTGATGATAGCCAAATCTCAGAGAATTAAATACCTTCTCAGGTCTAGATTTTGGTATACTGCAAGATAGATTTCTCAAAGAGGCAAGGTAGCAGGTAAAATATAAATGTATTCATAATTTAAGTGAATAAATCTATGAAATTGCAAACTACTACCCAAGAAATTAAAATAGTTAAAGCTTACTACACCCCAGAAGAATATTTAGAACTAGAAGCAAAAGCTGATGATAAAAATGAATTTCGAGATGGAGAAATTATTCCTGTGACTGGGGGAACTACCAATCATAATAAGTTGGCGTTAAATCTAGCAACTAGCTTAAATTTAGCATTATTTGATTTAGAATATGAAGTTTATATCGGTGATGTGAAATTGTGGATACCACGCTATCGGCAGTTTACCTATCCTGATGTCATGGTAATTGAGGGTGAACCTGTTTATTACACTACAAATACTACAACGGTGACAAATCCTTTATTAATTGCTGAAGTTTTATCCAAATCTACCAAAGATTATGACCAGGGGGATAAATTTCTCTATTATCGCTCAATTCCTGAGTTTAAAGAATATATTTTAATTGACCAAACTCAATATTATGTGATGCAGTATGTCAAGACTCCTGAAAACCAATGGATTTTGACTGAATATGACACAGAAAGTGCTAAGTTAAATCTGTCAACAATTAATTTAGAATTGTCTTTAAAGCAATTATATAAAAAAGTTAATTTTGCTGAAAATATAGATTTTTCTCAAACACCCTCTCAGTCTTGATAATTAGACAATTCTTGTATTGCTTCTTTTCGTAATTGTTGCCGAATTGATAATGGGGCGATTACTTCACCATTTGGTCGCCAGTCTCGCAGACGCATCAAAACGTTAATATCTCCAGTGCGTATCCAACCTATATAATAAGCATCACTATCTGGTTTTTGTTGCAATATCTCTAAAACCTTTTGCTGTTGAGTTTCTGGGATATTCTGCACTATCTGTTTGGGTAAGTTTTCGTAAGGAATTGCACAAAAAGAAGGATGGCGAAAAGTATTGTCTACATATCTACTAGCAAAAGCGGGGGGAAAACGCAGGATGAGGAATTCTCGTTGGAGGTAAAAGTTGAATCCCCAAGCTGCATCTAATTCGGTTTGAATGTAGTCTGGTGTGGGTAATTCGCCTGTATACCACATTTGTTTTAATGGTTTGGGAACAGCAGGATCTCCCCAGGCTAAAACCTTTAGTTTTTGCGAGGCGATGCGGTCGAGACGATAATTATGCCAGGCTATATTGTTGTGGGGGTCTAAACCATAGGCGCTGAGGTATTTGGCACGGCGAAGATAATGCAGGCAAACAGGGTAAACTGTCACTGGGACTTTGTTTTCTGCTGTTACCCAATATTCAAATTGCACTACGCCACCGGGAATTTTTCGCCACAGTTGTTCTATTTGTTCCTGGTAGTTATCTACTTGGTCTTGGGTTTCTGTGGAAAGGATATAGTCTAGGTGTAAAAATATTCGCTGTTGCGGCGCTTGAGTTAGTGGTGAGGTTGAGTTATGGGTGATTTGTTCCCAGAGGTTCTCGACTATCAGGTTTAAGTTGGGTTGGACAAAGGCGACTGATTCTAAAACGTGCAGCAGTTCCCAGGTTTGGGGTATGGAAAGTTGGATAAATTTGGGTTGGGCGATGGCAATTTCTGGGGGTGTGGGTAGTTCTGTTTGGGGTAGACATTGGTATTGTCCTTGATTGACTTTTCGCAACCATCCCAAATGAGTTAGCTGTTTAAGGTCGTCTCTGAGGGAACGGTGGACTGTAGCAAATGGTCGTTGCTGTAGTTGTTCCTGGAGGTGTTGCGGATTGATGCCGCTTAGTTGTAATATTTCTGTTTGCCATTGGTTTTCAGATATGTGCAGTCCTGATTTTTCTAGGATTTCTACACAGGTGCGATGGCAAATACAGGTGAGATCCCGACATTTGGCGGTGATTTCTGGGGGGTTGAGTTTTTCGCTTTTGGGGTGAGTTTCGGCAAATAGGCGATCGCGCAGTTGAGAATAGGTAAAATATTTGGGTAGATAATGTCCCCATTGTCCATCGCTGCCATATAGTTGATTTAATATCCACCAGTGTCTAATGGCGCGGTGGAAGCGGTTAGCTAGTTGTCCGGCTGCTAACCAGTGTAAAATTTGCGGTGTGGGAGAACGGATGGCTTGCAGCATAATTGATGTGGCGGATAATATGGTTTGGTGTGTTTACACAATACTATTAGAAAATGATGAAGTATAAAGGATATGAGGCGATAGTTGAGTTTGATGATGAGGCGGAAATATTTCATGGTGAGGTCGTCAACGTTCGGGATGTAATTACATTTCAAGGTGATAACGTCAAAGATTTAAAGCAAGCATTCCAAGATTCAATTGCAGATTACCTTGATTTTTGCCGAGAACGTGGCGAGGAACCTGAAAAGCCTTTTTCTGGTAAGTTTATGCTGAGAATTAACCCTAATTTACATAAATCTATTGCTATTCAAGCCCGGAAAGAAGGTCGCAGTCTTAATTCTTGGGTGGAAAAATGTTTGTCTATGTATGCTAATGAGCAAGTTTAATTTTTGAGTTTCTATGAATTTTGATAATAAAATACATTTTTGTAGGTTGGGTTGACGCAAGGAAACCCAACATCAACTAATAATAATAAATCTGTTGAGTTGCATTTTATTTAACCCAACCTACAAAATACTATTAATTTTAAAGATACCAGTATCAATAATAGCTTTGCACAATTTATCAATGACGGGGACTGAAACACTATTTCCAATTAGTTTCATCCATCTTGCTCTAGACTCTGGTAATTTAAAATCATGGGGAAATCCCTGTATTAAACAGGCTTCGCTTTTAGTAATTTTTCTAAATTCTCTTGGTTCATAAACTTCTTTGATGAATTTTTTTTTAAAATTATCATGATTTATAGCTGCAATTGTTTTTAAGGTGATAAAATCATTTGTATCACTGGCCACTAAAGTTGGGAAAATATCAGAAGTTGGCAAAAAAATACGACTAACACCAAATAATCCTGTACTTATTTTCGTATTTTTAAAATCATAGCGAATTTCCACACACTCAATAATATGCTTTTGTTTGAGAGAATCAATTGTTTTTTGGATTGATATTTTTTCTAATTTAAACACTTTTTGGATTTTTAAATTATCAATTATTATTTCTCCATTAGTTGTAAATGAAAGTAGTATTTCTTCATCTTTAGTCAAACTCTTAATATCATCTTGAATATTAGACTGTATGATCATAAAACGATATTCTTCTGATTTTAAAATTTTTAATGTTACCAGTTCATCAATTTCTGCTTGTGTAATTGATGAATCTAGACTTTGAAAATGTTCTAATGATAATGGGTTTCCGTCTAATTGTCCGTAATTACTTTTGCGTCTGTTTTTAAGTAGTAATAAACAAATATTTTTCTGTCTTTCAGTAGTTTCAATAATATCCCATGAGTGTATTGTGGTATGACCATTTCTCAGGTCATTAAATAAAAAGTAATCATTAAATCCGTTGGTATGTGAAAGACTCATACTTTTAGAGGAAATAATATTACCAAATATGTCCCTCTCAATAACCTGGTTATCTATTTTTTGCTCTGATGTAATACCTAATATATCGCCAAGTTTGCGTTTTTTATCGGTTTGTTTTGGTAAAGCGAACTTTTCTAAATACTCTTGTTTATGAAATCCAATTATATATACACGGATTCTATTTTGTGGTACACCATAATCAAAGGAGTTAATAACAAAATACTTAGCATAATATCCTGCTTTTGCTATTCTTTCTAGGATGTATGCTAAAGATTGCTTATTCCGAGGATCAACTAATCCTTTGACATTTTCAAAGATAAATGCTTTGGGTTGTGATTGTTGTAGTAAATAAATTGTATCGTTCCATAATTGTCCTCTATCATCATCAAAACCTAGATTTTTACCTGCAATTGACCAGCTTTGACAAGGAACTCCAGCAGTTAATAAATCATGGGGTGGTAATTCTTTAATTTTGGTAATATCTCCTAAGTTATAACTTGGTTCAATTTGAAAGTTATCACAATATGTCTTTATAGCATCTTGGTTTATTTCGCTAAATCCTAAAGAATGACCACCATTATTACTTAATGCCATTTTAAATCCACCAATTCCCGCAAACAGGTCAATAAAAGTAAATCTTATATTCTGCATTTTATGTCTCTTATTCTCAATCAATTATTTTAAAAATCCTTCTTCAAAATCTTGAGGAGGTTCAATTCCTAAAAATTCTTTATAAATTCTTTCTTTGTAATCCTTACCCAATACATTAATTTCTTTAATGAAATTACTATAAGTACCTTCTCCTCCAATCAGTTCCCAAAATTCATCCCCTATTAACACTGATTCATCTTCATACATATTGAACCATCTCATAGGAAAAGTCCATTTATAATTTTCTTTTTTACCGTAAGGATTATATGGCAAAGCATAGTAGGCATAATCAACAACTGTTGGATTCATTGCTAAAAGCTTAAATAATTTTTCTTTACTTACTTTTGTTTGATCACTATTTGGTAATGGAGCTTTTAATTCAAAAGCATACCTTGTTCCATGTTCTTTGTTTTCTATAAAAATATCACACACAACACTTACAGGAATAAGTTGTCCACCTCCTGCCTTAATATATTTTAATTCTTGTTCCCAATTAGGTTTTATTTTTTCCTTACCTTTACTATGTTCTAATTTATTTAAAATTTCTTGAATCCTTCTTAAACTTTCTTGTCCAATTGTTCCGTTGATTGTATGTCCCATTTCACAATTACCATGAGCTTCTAAAGCAACTACTTGTGCAAGTTTTTCCCATACACTACCAAATGGAGTGACAAATCTTCTTTCAAAATGTGAACCTTTAAAAATTTCATCAGGTACTAAGGCTGCATACATAGGTTTACTTGAACGGTGATTTTCTTTAATAAAAGGATCGGTAATTAAAACACGCTCCATTACTCGTTCCATCATTTCAGATATGACATCTTTTATGGCTTTTGAAATTCTTTCTTGTTTATTCATTGCAATATTTTATACTTTTCTATTTTTCAAGGATGAATTTTTAACGTCCACCCATTAACATTCATACAAACATGAAATATCAAGATGCAACCTCCTCTAAGATACAAGGTTGGGTTGAACAAAGTGAAACTCAGCATTTTCCATAATTTGTTAGGTTATATAGCCTTTCCTAATCATATCAGGTATATCATAGCCCCCACCTCGCACCCCCCGAAATCCCCCCACGACAGGGGGAAGAAAAGAATAAACCTTTGATATGGGAGGGGGTTGGGGGTGGGGTTCTTAAACCTCAGCAGACTAGATTTAGCTGAAAATAACCTGAATGATGGAGAGGACTAAAGTCCTCACTACGAGCCTCACTACAAATTTTTAATTGGGTAAGTATTTGGCTAGTTTACCCAGGATTAATGCCATGATTTTTTTCAGATTTGGGTGCTTTTTAATCTGGCTGGCTGCTAGGGGACCAATATGATAATAATGGTGAATGAATTTTCTACCTAAGTTGTGTTTTCTTAAATATTTATCTCGGAAGTGACGATATTTGATTACTTCTGCTGCATGGGGTGTACCATAGGTGGCTGTGACTACAAAACAATCGTCTGAAGAATTATTACTCGGTTGAGTTTGGGGTTGATATTGCTGTTTTCTGGAAATCTCCGCAGCAGCTTTTTCTAGCCGAGCAAAAAATTCAGCGTTTAATTGATATATGGCAGGATATTTAGATTTTATCCGCTTTGCAGATGCAAGAACTTCACTGTCTGTTGAGTTGCTAATTTCTGAGATGATATCTTTAAAAATTCTGTCTCGTTCAGAGGCGGAATCTTCTGAACCCAGTGCGTTAAGAATGCGGAATCCTGCTAATCTTTTGAAACCGTTGATAATTTGATAATCATCTTTGAGCAGATCATATTCATTGAATGCATTCACAACTTCGGAAATTTCTCGCTGTATTGTGGCAATTTCCGCATTATCAGGACTAAACCTTTTTGCTGCTGACATGAATGTGAGTGCAGCTTTTAATATCTGGGGGTTGATGTATTTGGCTCCAGCTTCAAGCAATTCAAAGCCAATGAGAGCAAATTTAGCAGCAACGTATTTGCGGATATCTTCATCTGCTGGTAAGCAAGCAATAATCCTGTCTGCTGTGGCTGTAACTTGTTCTAGTTGATTGCTGCGTAAATTAATGATACAAATTAAGAACAGGGCATCAAAGTCTTGAAAGTCAATTTTACCATCTGCGCCTATTGCTTTCTCTGCCCAATTTAAAGCCTCAAAATAATTTTATTCGGCTAAAAATGTTTGCGCGATCGCCATAAAAGGTTGTGAGTTAAATGGCTCTAAATCAACCGATTTTTGAAAGCAACTTCGAGCTTTTTGATAATATATAGAGCGTCGGCTATCACCTTCGGAAATAGTCTCGGCTATTTCTTTGTTAGCACAACCAAAGTTTGACCAATATACAGCGACATCAGGATTTGATGCAGTTAAAATTTGATATGTTTTTGTAGCTTCATCCCATTGTTGATGATGAATATAACATAATCCTAAACGATTCCGAATTGAGTCTGCACCAGGAGAAAGCACTAAGGTATGTTTGAGCAGTCGAATTGCTTCCGGCCAATTTTCCTCTTCCATTCTCTCTTCAGCTTGACTGAGCAAAACGACAATTTGTCCACCATGCTGCTGTACAGAATCATAGTTTTGTTTGGCTTTAGCATCGGATAGGGTTTCGTAAGCTTCACGAATTACTTTGAACCGTTCGGGATCTTTCTCTGGTGAATGTTTGCGTACCAGTCGATAATAGGCGCGTCGGATGTCTTCAGGAGATGCTTGGGTAGGAATATTCAGCGTTTGGTATAGTTCGTAAGCCATTTTTGTTACACCCCTATTGGTTTTCCCATGCAAACATCATGTCTATGAGGCGATCGCCAGCCGCATCAATATTGGTAGAATTGTCAGTAGTCAAGGCTTCCTTCAAATCCATCACCGCACGAGAAAGAGGTGATCTTTCCTGGGGTGGAATACCAGCCATAAAGCGTTCAGCCTTATTAATCAAGCTTTCATACTGCTTGGCGCGTTCATGACGTTTCCACAAACTCTCAATGCGCTCAGTGGAGACTCGTGTTTCCTGTTGACTCATGCGGTTGTTTGAGTGTCCGAAAGCAAATTCAATACTTCTGCGAATATCGGGGATACTAGCTGTCAGTTTCGCCATCCCATTAATATCGTAAGAAAACTCAATTTCAATCGGATAAGGATTACCATTAGGAGCAGGGGGAATATCTGTAATTTCCCCACTAATTCCCGTATATTGAGTATCTCCAGGAAGTCTCGCTTTACCTGTGTGATCTTGATATAAACGCACCTCAACTTGTTGCTGTTCAGCATGAAGTAAAGTGTAGGTTTTTTTGACAGAATAAGGAATAGTCGTATTTCGTTCAATCAACGGTTCATAAGTCAACATGACTTGTCCGCCAATCATGCTCACAACGTCAATTCCTAAGCCAAAGGGGGCGACATCGGTTAAAATTATCCCATTTTCCTCATTAATTAATCCTTGGGCTAAAGCAGCTTGTATACAAGCACCAATCCCCACGGCTAAATCTGGATTAACATCTAACTTTGGTTGTTTACCAAACATTTCCGCTACCATATTTCGCACGGCGGGAATATAGGTTGTCCCCCCCACTAGCAGCACTCTATCAATTGCACTAGGGCGGATTTTCTTAGCATTTAAAGCTTCTCGGATACAAATTCTGGCTCTTTCTAAAAGTGGTTCTATCGCTTGTTCAAATTCCGTGCGCGTGATTTCAATATCTAAATCAATTCCTTTGCCATCTTTTGTAGCAAAATAGGGAATGCGAACATCACAAGACTGTTCTATAGAAAGTGTCTTTTTGGCTTGTTCGGCTTGTCCTTTTAATTCCGTTTCCCGGTTCTCAACTGCAACTTCTGGATACTGGGCGGCAAATTTTTGGAGTAACAGAGAAATCATCACTGCATCAAAATCTTTACCCCCCAATTGAGGATCACCAAAACTAGATTTAACATCTAAGACTCCTTCAAACATTTCTAAAACTGAAATATCTAAAGTTCCGCCGCCAAAATCAAATACAACTAATTGTTCTTCAGATGCAATATTTTTTATTCCAAAAGCTAATGCGGCGGCTGTGGGTTCATTGAGTAAACGCAGAACATTTAAACCAGCTATTTCCCCAGCATTAAAAGTAGCTTTACGCGCCGCATCAGGAAAATTAGCCGGGACAGAAATCACGACATCTTGAATGGGATGTCCTAACGCTTCCTCAGCATTTTCTTTTAATTTGCGAAGAATTAAAGCAGCTATTTCTTCAGGGCGATAATCTTGTTCGCGTAAAGTGAAAACTTTGTCAGTTCCCATATTTCGCTTACTTTCTCGCACCCCAAAACCCTTGCGGTCAACTATTCCCCTAGCTGTTTCCCCAACCAGAAGTTTTCCCCGTTCATTAATAGCCACAATTGAGGGAATAATCGGAATTTTGGTAATCGGGTCAGGAATTGGTAGAGGTTCATTATTCTTGTAAATACAAATTTCCGAAGTAGAAGTACCCAAATCAATACCAATAGCGTAATTGCTTTTCATGATGCAGTTTTCCTGATAATGCTGTTGTGGTGATACAATCAAAAACGGCTTACAAAATCAAAAGAGTATGAATTTGTGTCACGCATTCGCCGCTAGGCGTTCTCGTAGAGTAGGCGCAAAGGCGCAAAGGAATGAAGACATTACATACTTTGATTTAGCAACGTCTAAACTTGCGATATCTCAATCGGGTTAGATGCTTCAGAAGCATTACTGTTTTCCGGTGCAATTCCTAGAATTACCTCTGCTAATTGCAAAACCTTCGCACCTGATTTATAACCCCAACGTTCACACTTAAGAATAGTTTCAGGTTCAACCTCTGATGATGGTTCTTCACCTTTACATTCATGTTGGATTTCGTCAAATTTATCCTGGGGAGTGGGAGCAATTCGATAGAAATCACGTTTGTTAACAATGCGTTCAAATTCTTTGAGATTTTTCTTCAGAGATTCCTGAACATCTGGATTTTGTTGTAGTTCTAATGCTCGTTCTAAGAGTTGAAAAAATTCAATAGTGCTTTCCTGCCAATTTTCTAACTCACGCTGCAAATTACCTTTTTCTTGACGCACTTCTATCAAGAGGTTTTCAAGTGATTTGTTACTTTCTACAAACCTGCTAAATTCTCGTTCAATTCCGTTGTGTAATTTTTCTACAAATACACTATTGTCTTGAATGGCAGCAGTATTGTTATAATATTCTCTGCCTACTCTCTTTAAATCATCGATAGCTTTTGGTAAGATACCCACAAATTCTTGGTCTTGATTTCGCAGGTATATCCATAAAAAGAAACTGCAAGAAGCCAAAAGGTAAATTGCGGAAATAATGAAGAGGATATCGCGCTGAATTTCAATTATGGCGTTAGGTAAAAGCGCAACTGCAAGTCCGACTAGAGATGTGATCAAAATAATGGCTGTAATACTATAAAGTAGCCAAGATTTTTTTACCTGGCTGGGGATGGGATGTTTATCGTTACGCATTGACAAGACTCCTGGGGATTTTTCTGTGTGTGTACATACTGAGATGGCTTTTTGTCAAGAAAATATCAATGTTCAATTTGAACCGTGATTATGATGACATTGTATATCCACACTAGAAGATGCCTCTTCCAATCCTTAGCAGTTTTCTTTTCTTTGATGGAAGCTGTTTAGGGTTGTCATATCATGTCACCCCACCCCCAACCCCTCCCATATCAAAGGTTTATCCTTTTCTTCCCCCCGTTGCGGGGGGATTTCGGGGGGTGCGAGGAGGGGAGATAAAGCAAAAGTCTAAACGTAGGTTGGGTTAAGCGCAGCGAACCCAACGCTACCAATAATGATGTTGGGTTTGGTTACGTCAACCCAACCTACAATTTTTTGCATGATTTTTTTCAAATTAACAAGATTTGTTATGCAATGATTAATAACGGAACATCATAAAATTTAAACTTCTGGTCTACCGTAATTATTGTTAGACCTTCTACCAAAGCCTGAGCGATTAACATTCTATCAAAAGGATCTTTATGATGCATTGGCAAATCAGCAACCTTTATTCCATGTGTCAATGTCATCGGTAAAACCTCTAAGCGACTAAAACGCAAAGCTTCCTCTAAATTACTAGGAGCTATTAACTTTCCTAAAGACTGTTTAATCGAAATTTACCAAGCACTAATAGCACTAACAAAAATTCAATTTTTAGGATTAATAATTACTTCGCGTACCTGATTTGACAACTTAGAATCATTTTCTAAAAACCATAACAGAATATGAGTATCTAATAAAAAACTCATTACTCTTCACCATAAAAAGCAGCAATCACCTCTTCTGAAGTGTCATCAAAATCCTCAGAAATCTTAACTTTTCCTTGCCAAAACCCTGGAACTCTTGGTTCTAAGACTTCTTCACTATTCATCGCCATTGAGCCATGATTTAAACCCGCTTTTTCAACTGTAGACTCTTCTGGCTCAAGAGGTAAAACTTTTGCCCAAGGAACGCCCTGACGAGTTAGCGTAATTTCCACATGATTTTGAATATCTGATAATAAATCAAGCAAATTTTCAGATAAGTAAGCAATATCAAAAGTTTTTTCTGACATTTTTATTTGTATCCTACTCACTATAAATATTATATAGCAATCCGGTTTGACAATCTCGTTATTAACTCAAAGTTTCCGTCCCCTTGCGGGGAAATGGTTATGAAAAACAAAGGAATAGAAGAAGTATGTTCTCCTATTTGTTCTTTAAGGTTTCCGTCCCCTTGCGGGGAAATGGTTATGAAAAACATGGGTTGTTATAATCCTAGAACTAAGACTGTGACGTTTCCGTCCCCTTGCGGGGAAATGGTTATGAAAAACATGGTAAGGAAAAGGGTAAAAAGAAGGGGCGCGTTGTTTCCGTCCCCTTGCGGGGAAATGGTTATGAAAAACCCCATTAATTTTGATCCGGATTTGTACACACCAGAATACTTGTTTCCGTCCCCTTGCGGGGAAATGGTTATGAAAAACCAGTTCACCACAGTTCGCCGCCAAAACTCCCCAAAATTCCCAAAAATAGTTTCCGTCCCCTTGCGGGGAAATGGTTATGAAAAACCCATTGGTGACTTTCCTTCTGAACCAGAGATAGTGTTGTTTCCGTCCCCTTGCGGGGAAATGGTTATGAAAAACGCGTACATCAATTATGGCGGTAAGTTACTACTTAAAATGTTTCCGTCCCCTTGCGGGGAAATGGTTATGAAAAACATTTCCTCATGCACCCCTAACGTATCCACACTGGGAGGAAGTTTCCGTCCCCTTGCGGGGAAATGGTTATGAAAAACAAGTAATCAAACCGTTTTGCACCGCGCTATCAAAGACAAGTTTCCGTCCCCTTGCGGGGAAATGGTTATGAAAAACTAGCCTCATGTAGTTATCAACCCGTTTGCCATTAGCTTGGCAGTTTCCGTCCCCTTGCGGGGAAATGGTTATGAAAAACCACAAGTAATGAGAATGCAGCTAAAGGAATTTACCCAGGGTTTCCGTCCCCTTGCGGGGAAATGGTTATGAAAAACAATCAAATATTGCACTAGCAGCAGCCACAGCACTACCCACGTTTCCGTCCCCTTGCGGGGAAATGGTTATGAAAAACGCTTCCCCAGATTAAGGAAAGTTACTTAAGAAATATGTTTCCGTCCCCTTGCGGGGAAATGGTTATGAAAAACTACATCAGTGCAAGACAGGCATCAGCCAAGATGGTGTTTCCGTCCCCTTGCGGGGAAATGGTTATGAAAAACAAGCTACATTTACCTCTAATCATTATAGAAGTTTTGGTTTCCGTCCCCTTGCGGGGAAATGGTTATGAAAAACCCCATGAAGTGGAAACCGTTGTCATATTTAGTTTTCAAGGTGCTGTTGCGCCGGACTACGCAAAACGATAAGTATCAAAGCTTAACCGTAGTATAACTGAAGAATTAAATTCAGCATAATCTGCTGATATATTTAATTTAGCAGCAAAACACCAACGAGTCAAGTCAAAAACCACAAATTTACTCTTATTCACAAACCGTTACTCAATCTAATTCCTCCCACCTCCCGGCGACAAAATTTCCCACTGCTTTACATACCGTAACATAGTGCCGAAAGCTTGCAAAAACAACACTTTCAGCACTTGTATTCCCGCAAAATTCAGACACTGAACTTTACAAAATTAAATAATCCGGCGGTTCATAAGGTGGTGAACTTCCATAGACTCGCGTTTGCTGCTTGGCTGTACTATCCAACGGGTAAATCCGCAAATTATCCTCACTGACTTTAATTACCTTTAACCAGCGATTTTCTAACTGTTGTGTCAAGGCCTTTTCATCTAAGGGACACTCAAACACCGAATATTGCACCCGTTGACAACGCTGTTCAATTAACTTGGCTAATTTAGTCCGGCGCTTGTCGTCAGCTACGTCATAACAAACCAACCATAATTTAGTCATTTAATCACAAAAGCCTCATATTCCAACCGTGAATTTACTAAGCAGCGTCCTAAACTCCGCGCCTGTTCTAAGACAATTTGACTCAAACTCAAGCGCCGATTTTGCGCCGGATACAAAATGGGGGTGTGAAAACGGCGTTCTAATTCTCCCAAAAACAGCTTCTTGGCTAAGGTTCCCAACCAAATACCCTCTCCATCTGGGGATGGCTGAAAGTCTTCGCTTTGCAATAAGTCTGATTGAATAATGGAAATTACAGATTGATCTACGATGATTGGTCGAAATTCTTCCATTAAATCTAAAACTAAATTGGGACGATAAGGTTCAATTGCATGAAAAAAGCCTAAATATGGATCAAGTCCTGCTTGCACACAAGCCGAAAATACTCTTGCTAACAAGACTCCATAACCCCAACTCAACAGTGCATTAATGGGATCTAGTGGTGGGCGGCGATTACGTCCACTAAAGTTCCATTGGGGCGGAAACCAATGTTTGAGTCCTTGGTAATATGTGCGGGCGCAAATACCTTCAACTCCCATGAGTTCATCTCGATTTAAGGGGGTGGTGAAATCACTTAGACGGGAGGAATAGGAACTAATTAAATCTATGGCTTCGGCTAATTGGCTAATTTCTCCTTTTGTCGCCCGGTTGCGACGTTGTAGCAGCACTCGTTGGTTACGAATTTTGCCTATGACCAATTTTTGAGCTATGGCCATGCCAAAGGTAGTTTCCACTGTACGATATTGAGCGAGGCGAATTATGGGGTTTGTGGCAAATTGTCCCTGGAGTCGTCCGCGAAATTGACCATCTTGGCGGAGAAATATGGTTTCTATGCCTTTGTCAAGTAGTTGGGCGATGACGACATCTGTTAGCTGTACTCCTGGTAAGACTACTACTAAGGTGATTTCGGCTATGCGGCAATTTTGAGATTTTTCTTGTTTGGTAATGGTTAAGGATTCGTTGCGGTAGCGAATCACGGTTCCGGGTTCTGTTAAATATAGTGTGGTCATTGGTGTTAAATTTGAAGAACCTCACCCCCAGCCCCTCTCCTTGGTAAGGAGAGGGGGGAAAGTTCTGGATAGATACTCTTTCAGATATCTTTACCCCAAGTAGTCCACTTAGAGGTGGAAGGAGAGGGGGGAAAAGTTCTGGATAGATACTCTTTCCTTGGAAACTGTTTCCCGTGGAAGGAGGCTTTCAACTTATTTGAGAGGGGGGAAAAGTTATGGATAGATACTCTTTCCTCTAGAGAGCTATTAGAAACCCAGCCCCTCTCCTTGGTAAGGAGAGCTAATAACTGATTTTGTCCTTTTACAACACTTCTAAGCCTTAGCGCCCCAGCCCCTCTCCTTGGTAAGGAGAGGGGGGAAAAGAGTTGTGTTCAGTGAAGTTACCAACAGAAAAGTAACTGATGAGTTCCCAGCCCCTCTCTTTGGTAAGGAGAGGGGGGAAAAGAATGTAATTAACGTTTTTAGGATTCTGAAAAGGTCAAATATTTGTAGGTTGGGTAGAGGAACGAAACCCAACACCAAGAATCCCTGGTTTTGTTGGGTTTCTCAAGGCTTCAACCCAACCTACATTTGAAAAATTGATGAGTCAGGGAACCCAAGGCTCATCCGTTAATATTTACATTGTCGTGCTTGTGTGGAAGATGCCTCTTCTATACGGATGTCATAATAAGGGTATCCAAAAAAAAGCACATTTGTTTTTATGTCTTTATTTGTGGCGAAAAAGCTGGTAATGTACCGCAGTGGGATTGTTGCAGTGATTAATGCTGGGATTACCTGGATTATTTTGATTATTGCTCCCTTGGGATTGTTTTCTGTGATTCTTTGTACTGTGGGGGTATTTATCAGCAGTTTAGCGGCTGGTTGGGTAGGCGATCGCTCTTTATTAAAGTTGCTAGAAGAAAATTACCGTGATGTGATGTCAGCGAGTCGGGAGTCGCAAAACATCGATGCTGCAAGTTATCTAGATTTACTACCCCAGAACAAAGGAACCAAGGCTGATGACTGAACCCGCATTGAGTTTACACTTAAGTGAATCGGTGATTTCCCAAAGCTGGAAATACCAATTTTTAACGATTTCGTTAACCAAAAGCGATCGCCTGATTGAACCAGCAGATTTGAGAAATTTAGAACTTCCATGTGGTATTGATACAACCGGCGGTGTGGTGATTTCTGGACGCGCCCCCATTTGGTTATATGCTTACTTGGTTCATGAACTCCATCCCACGGCTTGGGTAGCTTGTTATGATCCGCGTTTGGGTGCGGTGGTTGTGGCTACTCACACTCATTTAGTTCGCATTGGTGATGTGATTCTGATTGAACCACCCAATGGCCGTCAGAAAGAATTATGTCCGGCTTTAATGATTGTCGGACCACCAGATAGTGGTAAAAGTGTGTTTTCTCATGCTTTGTTTCAAGCTTTGTTGGCGGAAAATCCGGAGATATATCTGCAACGCGCCCATTGGGATGGAGAGGGTAATTACCTTTTAGAATTAGAAGCAACAACTACTGAGGAGGAAATTGAGGCTTTTAAAATGCGCGATCGCGGTACTTTAACTGAGCGATTTTTCCCTTACCATTCTCAAGTTATCCTTCAGTTACGAAGACAAAAATCCCTGGTAATTGTCGATGTGGGCGGAATGGTACAACCGGAAAAGTTACCGATTTTAGAGGCTTGTACCCATTATATGATTATCAGTTCCCAAGTTGCGGCTATTGATGCGTGGCATGAATTTTGTGGGGCGCGTGGTAATTTAAAACCCATCGGTGTAATTAACAGTGTTCTGAGTCCGACAGAAATTATTCATCAGGAACAACCTTATTTAGAGATGACTGCTGGCCCGTGGATACGCGGAAATGCTGCTACTGTTCCTCACGCTTTTTTAAAACGGGTGAGAGATTTAATTATCCTAAATAAGTAAATACTCTGTAGTAATTGCTGTGATTTGTAGGATTTAATATTCTATGATGCAGCAAATTATTACTCAGGCGATATCGCACTTGGGAAACAGATGATTTAAGAAGTTTAAAAACTAAGAGCAGAATTTAGTTGATATGACAAATACAAATTCTATTACAATTGCGATCGCTTGGTGTTTAGCCTGGGGAAATGAGTCAGAAGCCGTATTACAAAAAACGCGAGAAGCTTTGAAGAGTCAGGCAGAATTACCAAAAGAATTTCAAAAGTTTGTGGCACAAGTCGAAGAATTGCAAGATTTGCCATTTCCCCAAACAGTAGCAGAACTCAAGGATTTAACAGAAAAATATCCCCATCTGTGGAATTCTAAAATCGGTTTAGTTTATGGTGGCGCGACTAAAATTAAACAATATGTATTTGAAGCTTCTAAGCTTCCAGAGATCCGAGGTGCTTCGGCTTTATTAGACCGAATTAATTTAATTGATTTACCTGCATTTTTTGGTTGTGAAAATAATCTAGAATATCCGCAGTGTCAACGGACTCAAACTTACTGTCAAGAAGTCAGAAAAAAATGGTTAGATAAATCAGAAAATTTTCCTGGGCTTTCAAAGGCACTCATTCCAGAATTAATTATTTATTCTACAGGTGGAAACATCCTAGCATTTTGTCCTTCTGCTTTCGTAGATGATTTGGCAAATGCTATTGAAAAACGTTATACTGGAGAAACATTAACAGCTAATTCTTGTGCAGTTGGCGATAAATTTAAGCTCCTAGAAGTTAAATTTGGATTATTGCCCAACGCTATCACTAATGAGACATTTTGGCTAGAAAAATGTGTTAATAACTGGGAGGAAAACCCACTAATAAAAGCTTACTTTGAGCAGCCGAATAAATTACCAGAGAAGGCTTTTAAAGAACGGAAAACATTTAATGAATTAGCTGGTAAACTAGCATCTTTATTTAATCAACGGCGTAATGGTAATATTTTACTAGGTAACAATAGACCTTTGCGCTGTTATCCGCCAATGTTTGAAACTCATCCTTATCTAGTCAGAGATGAAAGCGATCGCCGTTCCGCAGTCATAAAAGCCGAAGGACTTCCCAATGAACCTTGGTTTTCTGAAAGTTTAGCCCGGAAGCGCATTGTCGGACAAATAGCTAAAAAAGATCATAATTCTAGAAAGTGGTATGATCAAGCAGGTTTTGATTGGGAACCAGGGGATGAAATTGAAACTTGGGTGAATAAATTTGAGTTTTTCTTGCATCAGACACCACATAAATATTATGGTAAAATTCGCTCAGAAAAGATTCATCCTGACCGAGTAAAAGAAGCTATTTCTGTCAGAGAAATTGGTGATGCTAGTATCACTCCTGGCTTTATTGCTTATATTTATGCAGATGGGAACAATATGGGGGGATACATCCAAAAAGAAATTAAAAATCCCCAAGATTACCAAAATTTTAGTCGGGATATTGGGGAAGCTACAGAAAATTCAGTTTATGCGGCTTTAACAAAACATCTCGCACCCCATAAAATAAACCCAACTTTACAAGCTGAAAGAAAGAGTGATCAGGACGTTTGGATTCATCCCTTTGAAATTTTAACCATTGGTGGTGATGATGTGATGCTGATTGTTCCCGCAGATAAAGCATTAGCCATTGCTAAAACCATTGGCGAAGAGTTTGAAAAAATCCTGTTAAGTAAAGGAAAAGTATACAAAGAAGATAAAAAATATGACCCTCAAAAAGTACACCGCTATCAAGTTAAAGATGAAATTTATGGAGATAAGCAATGTAAATTAAGTATGTCTACGGGGGTATTAATTACGGCTGATGATACACCAATATATTATGCAGAAAAGCTGACAGAACAGTTATTGAAATCTGCGAAAAAACAAGCCAAAGAACTGAAGAAGAAACATTACTACGGGGGAACGGTAGATTTTCTGGTAATGAAATCAGTAACGATGATTTCTTCTAATATTAGTGAATTTCGCACTGAGGGATTAACTAAATTTACCAACAAACAGCAAAAACTCAAGCTATATGCAGCACCTTATACTTTACATGAATTGGGGGGATTGTGGGAAACGGCGAAAGCTTTAAAAAATGCAGAATTTCCGCGATCGCAACTTTACCAAATCCGCAGCTTACTAGAACAGGGAAAACAAACAGCCATTCTGAATTATCGTTATTTCCGAGTCAGGTTGAGTGATAAAAAAGCTCAAGAGTTGCTGGAAAAACAGTTTGAAAAAGCATGGTGTCAACCTAAATCTAATAATGGAAATCTTGCGCCTTGGATGTCTTTACAAGAGGAAGAGGATAAAGTTAGCTATGAAACCATCTGGCGAGAATTGGTAGATTTATATCCCTTTATCGCTAAAAAGCAGGATGATTCCGTGCGGACAATATCACAGTCACAAACATCGCAACCATGATAGATTTAAGCAAGTTACACCCAAATGAAGTTATAAATATTCCCTTAACAGCCATAATTGATAGTGCTTTGTGTGTCGGTGCTGGCGGTTCCGATGGTTCCCTCGCAGATAAACCCATAGTCCGCAACGCCGAAGGAAGAATGATTATTCCCGGTTCTCAAGTGAAAGGAAGACTGCGCCATGAGTGCGAAAAACTGGCGAAGGGGTTAGGATGGCAAATTTTTGAATCCCCCAAAGCTGATATTCTTTGTCCCAATGAAGAACAAGTAAGTAGCCAATTTCACTCTGACTATAAATTGGAAGGTTACAAAGGTCATCATTGTTTCGTTTCTCAAATCTTCGGTAATCCCATACTTCCATCCCGCATTGTGGTAGATGATTTGATTTGTCAGCTATCACGGGAGGATTTACCAGAAATTATCCGTCCTGGTGTGACAATAAATCGCCGTCGTCGCATCGCAGAAGAGAAAAAACTCTATTTTCTCGAAACTTCTCCACCCCATAATCAATTGGAATTTTCGGGAGAAATTCATTTATTACCAGGGTGTCCAGAGTACGCCGAGGCTTTGATTTTAGCAGCTTTGCGTCATATTCATGCTTTAGGCGGCAGTAAATCGGCTGGGTTGGGTTGGCTGAGTTGGAAAGATTTAAAAACATTATCAAAAGATGTTCAAGGATGGGAGAAGTTGTTACCCAAGGTGAAATATGCAGCGAATTAAATTAACGATAACAGCTTTATCTCCTTTGGCGATCGCCACTAGAAAACCCGGTTCTGTCAGTGAAGCGGAAGATTATATTCCAGGTTCTGTAATTCGTGGTGCATTAGCATCTCAAATATTACAACTATCTGGCATTGAAGAACAAGATTTAACCACAGATGGCGGTGATTTTCAAGCATTATTTCTGGGTGAGGAATCCGCAATTTTTCATAATGCTTATCCAGCAGTAGCTAAATCTGAAAATATTTCTAGCGTTGTGACTGATAATGTTATGGTTTTACCAGCCACAGCAGTCAGTTCCAAAACAAATTCAGGCTTTAAACCCAAAGGTAACGGAGTTTTTGACACTTTAATTGACCGTTTTTGTGCAGACGCATATAACTATCCCTTTGATCCGAGTGATCCAAAATCGTTAGAAGATGACACAGATGCAAGAGTGGAACCTTTCGCAGGTTTCTATAGTTGTAAAAAGGGTGAATATCGCAGTCATTCTGTTAGTAAACGGTTTTTAACCAGAGTAGGAATTAACCGTCAACGCGCCACCTCACAGGATGATATCCTTTACAGCATTGAAGTTTTAAATGAGTCATTTGTTGAAAATCCGAAAGAGAAAAATTGGCAACCTGTAGTTTATCGCAGTGAAATTTTAGTTGAGGATGCCGAATTAGCCAAATCTTTGGTAAATTTTCTCAATCAAAATTCTCGTAGTTTGCGTTTAGGTGGTGCAACTTCTAGAGGTTTAGGGAAAGTGGAAATCACCGCCGAAATTGAAGATGCTGTAACAGATGTTGACGGTAGAATTGAGGCATTTAATGATATACTTAAATCACGTTGGCAATTTTGGTCAGTGTTTGGAAAACCAGAGAAAAACCTCTTAGAAAACCGTACCTATTTTACTCTAGACCTGCAATCTGATACAATTCTTTCGGAAAAATGGCAACGAACCACAGTAATTTCACCATCAATGTTATGTGAATTTGTCGGTTTAGAAGATGAATTTGCACAACTCCCAAATGACGCAGCCAAAGACGATTTCCTCAAATTAGAAGTAGCCTATAGCAGTTACAACTATCGTTCTGGCTGGAACTCAGCTTGGGGATTGATGAAAGATATAGAATTAGTTACTACCAGAGGTGCTGTATATTTATTTAGTACGAATAAACGAGATATCTGGACTGATAAATTAAAGGAATTGGAACTTAAAGGAGTAGGCGATCGCACCTGCGAAGGTTTTGGACAAGTCCAGATTTGTAATGAGTTTCATAACATCTTTAGGGAGAATGCAAAATGAGTGAAGAAACCGATGCACAAAAACAATTTAAAATCCAAAAAGGTATACGTCAGACTGAAGATGATTTAGTGATTTGGATTAAAACCGCTTTAGATAAAACCAGCTATGGAGATTTAGAAGAATCGCAATTTCGTAACTTAGTACGTGTAGCTGATACTACTGATAGTGCAGAAGTGATTAAAAACTTTATCTGCTATCAAGTAGGAAGAGATAGAAAATGGGGAAGAGGTAAGGACTCTCTAGCAGAAAAGATTATTTCAGACATTGATAGCAACATCAAAAAAGCTGCTCAAATAATTGCTGATTGTTGTGAAACTGATTTTAAACCCATTTGGCTAGAATTAATTCGCCGCTACTTAGGTTATGGCGCACGTCATTTGAAATATAAACGTGAAGGAAATTGAGCTTAAACATTTCAGCAAATAATTGGGATTAAAAAATATGCGTCGAGTTGTTATTTCTACCATTGGAACGAGCTTACTAACAAATCAAATCAAGCGTTCCGAAGAATCGGAAAAAGATTGGTATAGCCAACTGAGAGATTCTGCTAATCTGACATTAGAGAATACTTCTAAAGAAGTTATATTAATAATTGAAACCTTAAAAACCAGAGCAATTGAAAAACTGGAAAAATGTTCAATTCCTCAGATTAGGTCAGCTAGTGCAGAACTCAATGGAATTTATGGATTATATCAAGAGAAATTACAGGATGGAAAACAAGATATTCACCGATTAATTTCAACTGATACCGCACAAGGTAAAGCAACTGCGGAAATTGTCAAGGAATTTTTGCGAAAACAGGGATTATTTAGTACAGATATTTATACACCACCGGGATTGTCAACAGCTACAAGTCAAGAATTTTCCGAAGGAATAGACGATCTAATTGTGTGGTTGCGTCAAGAAGTTTTACCCCTGAAAGATAGCTACAAAATTTGTTTTAACTTGGTTGGTAGCTTTAAAAGCTTACAAGGCTACATGAACACCATTGGGATGTTCTATTCGGACGAAATCATTTATATATTTGAAGGTAAACAATCCAATTTAATTACAATTCCGAGATTACCGATTAAAGTGGATGAATCACAGATTGAAAAGTATGCTGTGCAATTTGCTTTAATGGCGGAAGGTGCAGGATTATCTTTATCAGAAGTAAGTAGGTAAGCATGAATAAACCAAACTATGTTAAGACTCGTAAACAGGGACCAAACCCTTACTAATGACCAATGACAAATGACCAATGACGACCCTAGCTAGTTAACTTTATTTCCGCCGACCTACTTAGTCGGGATATCTGAATCACTGATCGGTGAATATAATCATAAAAAACTCTTATCTACATGGGGAAACTTAATATGGGATGAATGTAAAAATAATTTATTGTCCAAAGATTTATTAGATTTCCCCAGGTTGGAATATGCAGATACATTTAGAGCCGATTATAACAGAATTAGAGATCCCAAAGAGAAAGCCAATCTACAACAAGACCTTGCTAAAGTTTCGGGATTATTAAAAGAATCTCATGGAGATACTAGCGTATTATTTCAACCAGTAAAATATACCCGATATCAAAACTCTAATAATATAGATCATTTTCGCGTCAACCTTAGTCTGAGAATAAGCTGCAAAGTTATAGAAGGAGGTATTTTATCCCTACGATACTACGGAACCCACGACCATGTTCAACGCAGTGAAAAACTCTAAAAATCTCTCCTCTCTGCGTCTCTGCGCCTCTGCGTGAATAAATCCTACCCCTTAACCTTATGTTTGACACATTTAAAAACCGCCTAGAAATCACAGGTAAACTCACCACAGTTACAGCCTTACGCATCAGCGCCGGACGTTCCACAGAACCCATCGGCTCAGATTTACCAGTGATGAAAGATGCTTTAGGTAAACCATTAATCCCCGGTTCTAGCTTCAAAGGTGCATTAAGATCCCGTCTTGAAAGCTTCCTCCGGGGTATTGTAGGTAATGATCGCAAATTAGTAGCTAATCCTGCAATTGAGGCGGAATGGTCAATTACCTCCAAGGAGATGAATAAATTAAAAGAAAGTTGCAATGATGACGAGACTTTAACTCAGGAAATTCTCAACCATACAGATTTAGTATCTCACCTGTTTGGTTCTCCCTGGATAGCTAGTAAATTTCAAGTGCGGGACTTAACCGTGTTACCTGAAACTTGGTTTGGACAATACCAAGAAAGAGACGGTGTGGCCATAGACAGAGACACCGAAACCGCCGCAGATGGAAAACTCTATGACTTCCAAGTAGTTCCTGCTGGGACACAGTTTGAATTTAAAGCCGTAGTGGAAAACGCCGCAGAATGGGAACTCGGACTTTTGATGATTGGGTTACACCAATTTGAGACAGAACAGATTCCTTTGGGTGGAGGGCGATCGCGTGGCTTAGGTGTTGTTAAACTAGATATTAAAGAAATGCTTTGGTTTGATTATCCCGCAGATCAACCAGAGTTATTACTAGATTATCTCAAAAAAATGGTCATGGGAGACAAAAGTGCCTACGAAGATGCAAGGGAATTTAAAGACCATTGGGTACAAAAATTAATTGATCATCTCAAAAGCAAAGTACCTAACAATAATTCTGAAGTCAAGAGGTAAATATGGCTTTTAGTAATTACAAAAGCATTGCAGAAGTTCTCAAAGCATTTCAAGTAACTTACACTGAAGCTAATTTTCTCAGTGCTGTTGAGTTTAAAGTATCTGATTACTTCCGCGAAGATTTAGAAACCATCATGCGGGATGGTGTGGTGGATAACTCAGAATTTGCTATTTGTGAAAATTTGATTTATCCCGTACTCAAAGAAGTTTGGAAAATTTACCGGAATAATTTCATTTTATGGAGTCATCAGTCATTCAACTATGATGAAAAATTATCCGGTTTTCCTGAGTATATTTTGGCTAAACGTTCCCCATTAGGAAAAGTTGTATTTGATAAACCATATTTCATTTTAGTAGAAGCCAAACAAGATAACTTTGAAGCTGGTTGGGCGCAATGTCTAGCAGAAATGATTGCTGCTCAAAGACTAAATGAAGAATATCCCATTATTATTTATGGGATAGTTTCTAATGGTGTTACATGGCAATTTGGGAACCTAGACAATGATAAATTTACCAAAAATATTACTCCCTACACTATTTATGAATTAGATAAATTATTTGCTGCTGTTAATTTCATTTTCCAACAGTGTGAAATACAGCTAAATAATTTAGTAGCAGCATAAACCGCAATATTTACTTAATAAAATTTAGCCATGCACAAAAGATTTGTCAACCACTGCACCATTCATTTAAGCATCATACCCGATGGACCAATTCTGATCAAATCAGGTAAAGAAGGAGCCGATCCCACAAAGCCAGATATGGAATTTGTCGAAACCTATCACGCTGGGGGACTTTCTATATATTTACCCGGAAGCAGTTTAAAAGGTGCAATTCGCGCCCATGCAGAACGTATAGTAAGAACTGTGGGTAAAGAAACCAGAACTAACTCAAATTTACCTTGGGCTAATGACCCATTAAATGATGACTATAAATATCTCAAAGATAAATCAACCAGCGATATTTATAAACTTTCTTCCTTCACAGACCAAATATTTGGTAATACTTCTATCGCCAGCAGACTGAGAATAGAAGATGCTTATCCTGATAAATCTATACCATTAAAACTTGAAGAAAGAAACGGCGTAGCCATTGATAGAGTATTTGGTTCTGTAGCAGTTGGTCCCTTTAATTATCAAGTCTGCACATCTGGAGAATTTCACACCAAAATACATTTAAAAAACTTCACATTGGGACAGTTGGGTTTAATTGGCTTAGTATTGCGTGACTTAAATGATGGTTGGTTTGGTTTAGGTTTCGCTAAATCTCGCGGTTTGGGTACTGTAGAAGTGAAATTAACTCAAGCTGTAGTGCAGTATCCCGGTTGTGAATTAAAAGATAAACAAATTCATGCTTTAGGTAGTGATAAACAATGGAATCACACTTACCTTTTAGGCGCTGGAGAATTTTTAGCACCAGCAGAAGCACAGTTATATGGTTTCCCCACAAAAGACAGTCAAGATACACCTGTTGCAGCCCAAGAAATGGATTTAGGTTTTGGCGTACAACTAACTTGGCGAGAGGGAACTGTTCATGATTTATTTGAACGTGGTGTTAGGTCTTGGAGTAAACTATTAGAGGTAACTAAATGACAGCTTTTGTAGGTGTAAAAAGACCTGTATCAGTTCCCGAATTGCTAAAATTAATAGAAAAATTAGCAATTAAACCTAGCTACTATTTTTTACGTTGGAATCATCAAGTTAGTGAAAATTGGGAAACAGCACCCGAAGAAAAACATTTCCCCATGCTTGAGGGACAGATGTTTAATGAACAATGCGAATTGAGATGGAAACGGAAACGTAACAACACTTATGAAGTTCTACTTTTAACTATCGCCCAAGAAGACCCAGAATTTATTAAAATAGGTAAAGATTGGGAAACTCAACAACGAGAAGCTCATTTAAACTCTCCCAAAGATAGACGCTTTCCCAAAAACATACCACCTGAAAAAACAGATATCTCCCAAAGATATTTTATCGATAAAAAAACAGCAACAATACACTTTGTCGCCCTGACAATAAAAAAATAAACACTCCACCTCTTCCTCTGTGCGTCTCTGCGTCTCTGCGTGAAATAAATCCATGACAAAAACTCCGCCCGAACTCCCACCAAAACCTTACCAACTCGTCTCATTCCCCAAAGAACGCCCCACCTTACAGCGTCCCGTGGGACATCACAAATATTTGAGCGATCGCCTGCATGGTACTTTATATCTTAAACTCAAAGTGCAGACATCCTTGCACGTCTCCACCGGCTTAGTCGTCATGGGTAGCGACATTGACAGCAAAGTGTCCCTAATCAAAACAATGGTACAGGGAGTTGACCAAAAACTCTCAATTCAAGGAAGTTCCCTCAAAGGCTGTATTCGCTCAGTATACGAAGCCATTACTAATAGTACCTTGGGGGCTGTAACTAATAAATATAGAGATAAAATTCCCCAGGAACGTTTACCTTGTAATAATCAAGAAAAACTTTGTCCAGCTAGTCGCGTATTTGGCGCATTAAATTGGCAAGGATTACTTGATTTTAATGATGCAACCTGTACAAATATGGATTTTTCTACAGGATTTATGCCTTCTTTATACGCTCCTCGTCCTAATCATCAGGCTTATGTTATCAGAGGTAAAGTAGCAGGACGGAAATTCTATTATAACACAAATAAAGCAATTGATAAAGGTGAAAATTCTGGAATTGCCGTACAGCAAGCCGGAAGAGAATACACGTTTGTTACCCAATTACACTTTAAGAATTTATTACCAGAAGAGTTAGGAACTTTGTTAATTGCTTTAGGACAAGACCCCAACTATCCCATAGCTTTAAAAGTTGGTGGTGGTAAACCCATTGGTATGGGAACTATGACTGTGAGTATAGATAAAATTGCCCAACCGCAAAGTTTAAAAGAGCGTTATTCATCTTATCAAATCAGTGCATCTGATGAATTAACGGGGGAAAAGTTAGCACAATTTAAACAGAGACATATTCAAACTGCTTACTTACGGTTAATTGAGGAAGATCAATTAAAAGAACTCGCCGCTATTTTACGTTACCCCAGCGATCGCCAACCGCCAACAGGAATGTATTAATTATGACTATAGCTGACTTAGGCTCGGAATCCTTAACCAATCAACAGTGGGAAATTGCCCATGCGATCGCCCAAACACTGGTAAAAGAAGAGACAGATTTTAACGAATTAGGAAAAGCGATCGCATATTTGCGGAGTATAGTAAATCAAACCAACGCCAGCGTGAAGTTTTTCACATACCTTAAAACCCTGGTCAGAGATGGTAAACAAATTGGACACAGTGGGAAAACTTTCGGATATTACCGGACTATAGAAGCAACCTGTAGTGATTATCTGCAAAAAGCCGATGCTCAAATCATACTGCAAATTTTAGGCTGGGTATATCGGCTGATGCGTTACTACAAAGATGGAGGTGTACCCATTGGCGAAATCGCCCCACCCACAGCATTTACTGTAGAATCAGCACGACAACAAGAAATTGCTAAAGCGATTGGTAATCGTAATTTTGCAGTTGGTGAAATAGTTGAGGCAATAGTTAGCGCTATTAAAAGTATTGAGGTGACTTATGAAATTGTAGTTACTAAGCAAAGATTAAGCAAAAAAGAACATAAAAAAGCAAAATCATTAAAAATAGGACAAAAAGTTAAAGTCGAAATTTTAGAGATTAAAGAAGATGGGAGTATAAAGAAGATTAGATTAATTGAGTGAAAAATATGCGTATTCTTTTATAGCTATCTTGTAGGTAAAGGTTATAACATAGATTATGAACCTAAAAGCGTCATTTTGGGTATGCCAATTTCAAAAATTACAGGAAAATGCGCCATGTACAAGCAGAAAAATTCTAATTTATTAGACTCAAAGCCTTCAGCATTAGTGATGGCAACTGACTCAACTTTTCAATCATCAAACAGCACGACGTTTTTAGTAATTAGGAAATCTAATAATATGGCTTACGAAGTAGAGTATACAGACGAGTTTGAGCAGTCCTGGCTAATGTTAGATGGAGCAACCCAGGTTTCTATTGATATCGCGGTTAAGCTACTTGAGGAAAAAGGTCCCAATCTTCCCTTTCCCCGTAGTTCTGATGTCAAGGGATCTCGTCACCGAAATATGCGAGAACTGAGGGTTCAACACAAAGGTGAACCGTATAGAGTTCTGTATGCTTTCGATCCCCGTAGAGTAGCAATACTCCTTTTATTAGGCAACAAAGTAGGTAATGACCGTTGGTACGAACAAAATGTACCCAAAGCAGATAAGCTCTATGATCAATATATAAGAGAACTTACAGATGAAGGATTAGTATGAAAACAAAGTCTTTTAGTGAACTACGAAAAAGAATGACACCTGAGCAAAGAGCAGAGAGCGAAACCCGTGCTAAACTTGCTTTACTTCATATGACTCTCCTAGAACTACAAGAGTCCTTGGAATTGACACAGAATAACGTAAAAACCGACCTCAGTGACGTTTTTTCTACTATTTCAGAGTTAGAGAACCAAGAAGACATTCCAATTTCCACTCTTTCCCGTTACATCAAAGCTCTTGGTGGCAACTTAAAAATAATAGCGAATTTTCCAAACGAAGAGATTACTCTGGCTCAATTTGAGTAGTATTTAATTTATTGTTACTCAGCCTCAAAAATAGCTTGACTTTTTAGTAAAGTTAAGCTATATTTTTTACACTAGGGAGTTTAAGTTTCTAAAATTTATTAATCCAATAAGACCCCGCAAGGGGATTGAAACACGCCTCTAGTATGATGACTGAATAGTTGTGTCAGTCTTCACCACTTCCCCGCAAGGGGACTAAACTAAAAATATAAGCGTTTCTGGCATTCTTTTACAGAATTTTTGACCGTTATAACCACCGAAGTTGTGACCTTGGCAATTTTGGGGGATAATCAACAAAGTTGGCGATCGCAAGAATACAGTGATGGACGCTGGGGATGTCGGCTGAGTTTGCAATTTCCCATCGTGAAACTATTGGACTATGAAGCCCATTGGTTAGAATTAGAACAAAGTGATAGTCCTTTTGCTGTACTGGTGATGGCGTTAAATAAACTGCTCTATCTACGCTCCCAAAATTTGTTCAACTGTCAAATCTAATTCGGCGAAAGTTGGAGATATAATTTTATCTGTACCTCGATAAGCCATTGATTGGTAAATGCCTTGTTCATTGAGAGTATATACAAAAATTGTTGGTTCTTTGGGATTGCCCAAATAATTACGACTACCAATAGCTAAATAATCCACAATCCAATATTCAGAAATACCCAAACGTTGATATTCATCGAGTTTATCTATATAGTCATCTTCCCAATTTGTAGAAACTATTTCTACAGCTAGTTGTAATGGTTCAATAAAAGCAGTGTAAGCAGATAAATTAGCATCCCACAGGTTTTTATCTACTACGCTAACATCAGGAACACGACCTTGTTCTTTACCACTTGCTGTTAAAGTTCTAATGGCAATTCTTCCCGATACCCTGTAATTGAGATTGCGACTTTCAACTTCAATATCAAATTTTCTAGTAAGAAAATCTGCTAAGTTATCGTGTTTTCTAGTTGCCTGGATCCGCATGATTTCTCCATTTACCAGTTCATAACGACCTTCTTCAGGAAAGTCGTAGTTAAGGAATTGATCAAAGGTGAGTCGGTTCTTAGTTATAGTCATAGTTGTAAATATGTGTAGTACATACAGCACATTTCATTTTGGTCAGGTACACAAGGGCGGGCAAGATGCCCACCCCACAAGAGTTTCACTATTGGCTTTTGTACCTCATATACTTGCAACCTGCTGTATCTTCTATTCTATGTTGTAGAAACGCTAGTGAAGCACAATTTGTTCAATGGTCATGATTTCACCTATGGTGCTATCAATAGCATAGCTATAGTTTAGGTGTTTTGAGGGGATAAGCGATCGCTTCTCATTAAAAGTTGCATAATCTAATGGTGCTTAGATTGTCAAAATATTTACTCAATAACTGTTCTCTCTGGTAATAGTTCTTGACCAAGTTTTTGTAATAGCGGATAGAGTGATACAGCCTTTTCCTTGAGTTTGAATGCAGGCTGAGGATTAAGATTCATACCTACATGAGCGATATCATTACGTAGTAGAGTCATTTGACTCCAAACTTTAACAAGTTCATCGGCTTGTGGTAAAGCTGCAAATTTATCATCACAACGACTAGGAGTGATCGGACGGGGTGATGGTTTAGCTTTTTCAACGGCATTATTTATGGCATATTCAACATATTTTCGACTGTTGTGGTTATCAAACATCGATTCATCAAACCGTAGCACTAATACAGAAATTAACCATTCACGGGCTAAGGTTACGGCCTGTACTATTCTATCTCGCTGAATGTACCACTCAATCATTTGTAACTGTAGCCATAAATTTTCAGCCAATGCTGCTTGATCAGTTGGATCTTCTAGAGCAAATTGTCCATACTCTTTAACAACCCTTTCTGAAAGTAATGAAAAGGGTTTAGCACGTTCAGCAAAACTTGCTGCTGCTTGTTTTAAGATTTCCTCTAACTTAGTAGCTGATTCCATTGTTTCAATTGGTCGAGTCACATTCAACGCTAAGGAAATATTTTCAATAATTTTAGCTGTTTTTTCTAAATTACTTCTTAATGGTCTACTGGCTGGATTATTACGTAATTCATCACCTGATGGAATAGCAGTTTTTAGTAAATTTGCTAGTGCTTGTCCATCTCCTATTTCTACAAAACGTTCTGTCGCTGTCAGCCAATCAATCATAGATACAAATTCAGATAAATCAATAACTGGAGCTATGCCATTATTAGAAGACCCTAATTCCCATGCGCCATAGTAAATAGCCTCAATCGTGACATTTTTAGCTGCTTTTAGATATGCCGCAAATAAAAACACCAGAAATGGTAAAGAACGTAAACCATGAGTAATGTCAAATATTACATGATCATTTTCATGAACTTTTTCAGTAATGGTTTTAAATGTTTCCCACATTTTTTCAGTGGTTTCACCGTTAGGAATTTCAACTGCTTGTATGCGCTCATCTCCTAGTTTTTCTAAAATAGGAAAAGTCCTTTTTTTAGCTTCACTGGTGACACAAACTAGCATAGAGTCATAATTACAAAACTGATGTATAGCTTCTGCAAATACTTCTCCATCATAATTCTCACCTTCAAAACTATATGTAGTTTTCTTTGCTTGAATTCCTAGAAATGTAATAATTGTTTTCATGATGTTCTCCTTGATGTATTTATTAATGTCTGACCCATACCCAAACGAGTTTTCATACCCGTACTAGAAAACCGGGCATATTGAACTAATAAATTAGCCACATTTGCTAATAAAGGATCAGCCCGGTTTAAAACTTGTAACGTTACCTCGCCAACAAAACCATTTAAAAAACCTTTATTTAATTGATAACTTCGAGTTTGAATTTTGTGATTTTTGATAAAAATAGCCTCACCAAGATAAGCAATTAAATCATCACTTCCTAAATAAATAGGCGCAAAATTATTCCAGCGTTCTAACCAACTGCGGAACATTAATGTAGGTAAAGGTAGAGGTAAATTTACTCCACCTTGAGCAAAGGCTGTAGGCGTAATAAACTGCAAGTCAAAACGCCTAACTGGTTCTGGCTCATTTCCCACTAAGTTTGTATATAATTCTTCATAGCTGGTGATTTCATCTTCACGATTGATAATGTTGAACTTTGCACCGAGAAATTCTAAAGAATCGCCAAGATTTAGATGAGAAATTGCTTTAGCTGAAACTTCATTCAATCCACACAAAGATAGTTGATAAGATTCCTCTGAATGGAAGGTGATAAAATCTCTGGAAGTGGAAGCAAAACCGATAATTCCTGAGTAAGAAACAGAGGGTATAGTCTCGCTTCCCATTTCTAAACCTAGCTGGTGATGCAGTTGCTTTACCAGTTCCAACCCATAGGAACGGGGTAAAACTGTGGATGTAGATACACTTAATGTCCAAGTAGAGTGAATTAGCATAAGTTTTATAAAGCTCTGAATTTCACCCATCCAGGAACAAATTTAATTTCGCCATTGCTATTCATCACTGTTCGCCGAGATTTTGGGGCTTCAAAACCAGGTGCTTTAATACCGCAAATATCGCGGATTTCTGCCCTCATTTCGTCGTCAAAACATAACCCAACTGTGGTTCCTGTCATTCCACTACCCCAACCTAGCCTGAGTGTATAGGGACATTTTTCTGGTTCGTATAAATCGCGGATATGATTAAAATCTAAATTTTTACCAGATGCTCTAGGGTTATTTTCTATTGTGTTCCAATAATCATGCTCATAGTCCCATTGTTCTTGAGCAAAATCTTCGCATATTTGTAATAATTCATTAAGGTTTTTAAAGGGTAATTTCATTCCTTGTTTATGCTCGAACCATGACAGCATTTCTGTATCTAAGGTGAGTGTAAATTCTGTGTTGACATTCCGCGCCATCTCAGCATAGATAGAGGCTTTATATTTGGCTAAATAATCAGGATATCTGCTGGAAACTATGACTTCACCCACAACGGAAAAATTGACGGGAATTGATTTACCTGTTTTACTGGGAACTTTTCTTTCAATTATCGGTTCAGAGTCGCTGACTTTTAAACAGCGTAAAAAATCTGTATTTTGACTGCTACCAGATAATTTTTTACCTTGATAATTGAGAGTATAGTTAGAGAAGAAATTATCCATAAATAGCTTGTCATCAGCAAACTTTTGTTTATGCTTATTTCTCAATTCTCCTAAACTATTTTTCAACCTGTCTTCAATTTGACTGCTGCGATATTCTAGAGGTACTTGATAACGGTCAGGATATTTGAGTAAATGATAGGCTATGGCTGTTCTGATTGCGCCTTTAATTGAGGAACCAGGGATAAATAAATATCCCATACCATTGCGAATCATCGGACGTAAATCTGTAATCCTTTCTTGGGTGAAGTTTTGGCTAATTGCATCTTTGGGAAAAATGGGATTTTCATCTGTGTCTTTTGCATTCCACCATTCATCGCCAAAGGCTTGTTTTAAAAGTCTGGTGATGTCTTGACGTTCTTCAATTACTTGAATATAGTCGTTTAAAAAACTTCCCCCCTTTTTTAATAATCCTTTAGCTAAGGCTTCTTGATTAGGAAGATAAACTTTTTTGGCTATCTGTACATATTCAAAAGGATTTAATTTAGATACAGATGAGCCAATATGTAAAAGTGGACTGGTTAACTGTATGCGTTTTGATTCGTAAAAGTCAGGTTTTTTAAGTGCAGATTCAGACGCAACAACCATGATTTTCTTTTTCCTGTACTTTAATTGGTAAACTTAAGCTAATACCACTCCGGTAAATACTGTGTTTTGTAAATTCTTTGGGTTTGACATCTACCAGTTTTCCTTGTGGTAGTGTGGAAAAAACAGAACCTTCACTAAACATTCTTACCATTTGGCGACGTAATTGACTTTCTGCTATCCAACCACCCCTTTCTAGAATTTCGTAACTGGAATTTTTGAGTAAGTCTGATGATATGTCATCATCCCAAAATAAACTCATCAAGGTATGGTGATTTCCCCCTTTAAAATTCACTACTTTTTGCCAATTTTTTGGTAATTCTAACCAGCTAACTTTAAATCTTCCTGCGCCACTAGAACGTTCTCCGCCAATTCCTTCTTCTCCTAAAAGATGTAATGCAGCTTGGAGTTTATCGGCTAATTTTTCACCTTCTGGAGAAAGTTCTAGGAGAAAGTATAAACCTGCGGGGTTTTTGTCTTTCTCCCAAGCAAATTGCACAAAGCCTGTATGATAAATGTTTGTCGCTCTGGTATTCCTATCTATGGCTATTTTGGGGAGTTGTTGAATTTTGCAAGCTTTGCTGTGGTTAAAGGTTTCTGCTGTTGCTAGTAGTTTTCCTTGGGTTTTATCCGAGATATGTTTTTCTAATTCCTCAGCATCATCTGTGGTGAATCCTGTTCCCTGATACCATCTTTCCCAAATTTCTAAGGGTAAATAGTTGAGTTTTTTGTAGGCTTTGAAAAATGCTAAATCCTCATCTGGGTAGTTGATGGGAAATTTTAGGGGACGGGGAAGATAGTAAATTATATTTACCCCCACTTGTCGATAGATAAATGTAGAACTGATGCGAAAGGGAGGTATGAGTTGGGGTTGTTTGTCGGTGGGAAATAGCTGTAATAATTCCTCTACTCCTTCTTTTTGAAACAACCTTGCATAGTTACTTACCCAGGCGCTAAATAAACTATCGGAACGGATGCGATCGCCTGTTGTTTCCATTCCAATTCCCACTTCCCCAAAGTGAGCTAAATTGCGCTCAAAATTCAGTTCTACTAATTTCCAAACACTCATGATTCATTCCCTGGTAATAGTCGCTGTATATACTCGCGTAAACTTCTGAAGTTATCTAAAAGTGCTTGAGTATTGGGAAAGGCTACATCCGCTTCACCAAAACTCAGACATGAGCCAAATTTTTCTAATATCAGCATCAATAAAGATAGGTTTTCCCAGTTATCTTTGAGATATTTTGAAAGTGCGTCATTAATCTCTGTTTTAAAGGCTTGCTGTTGTTCTGAAGTAGGTGCGGAATTTAAGGGATAAGGAATATCAGGATATTCTTTATCATCATTATCAATTGCTTTGAGTGGATGATAATGTTTTGTTGTTTCTTTCTGAGGTTTATCAGATAAGTTTACGCTGTCAAATACTAAGCTTAATATTTCAACTTTTGTCTCTGGTTTCCAATCTAATATTTCCTTTGCTCTAGTAACTTCTGGAAACTCATTTTTATCTAGATTATCTAGAGAAGGATGAGCAAAATTAGCCCATTTAGCCAAAGCTGAAATCGCCTGTTGAATAACCTGTAATGCAACCTTTTCAGAACTTATCACCATAAAATATTTCCATTACTGAAACTGCAAAATCTATATGAACTGGAATCGTCAGCGCCCCTTGTGTTAATCGTTTCTCTGCAAACCCACCTACAACCGTGCGAAGTAATGAATACCACCAGTTAGCAACGGCAAAACAGTATTAATTATATCTCCTTGAGTATGGAACTGACTATCAAGTTTTGCAATGATAAGTATGTTGAAATTTTGCCAAAATTATGGCAATTTACGTATATATTCGGTTTTTTTTAGCGCTATCTAAAAGCTATCAATCAATTAAATCACCGAGTTTATAGGCAGGATTATGTGTGATAGAAATTACATATTTGCCTATTTTAGGGTCAAATAAACCAATAGCACCGTAAATATGACTAAGTTTGTGAGCTAAAACAAAGGCTACAGGTATAGAAATCGGTCCGTTAATCTTTAGCAGTTGTCCTCCTGTGAGTTCTCCCGATGTTGTCATTTCCTCAAGTCGCGCGGCTGCATCCTTGACAATTTGATCGTTCTGAGCAGGTTCGCCAAATCTCACTCGTAATATCCCGTCTTTGAATTCGATGTTGTAGGTAGTCATTGCTGCGGTGTTTTTCCATCAATAGCTACATCATACACGGGTGTTGGAAGAGGCTTTTTCCAATGGGTTAGGTGCAAGATGTGAGTTATGATATTTTTGCTATTTTGACTAGAAATAACTGTGAGTGAAGTACGAGCCGACTATGATGGTGCTTGGAAGGAAGGTGTAGAACAATATTTTGAAGCGTTTCTAGCATTCTTTTTTCCAGAAATTCAAGCAGAAATTGACTGGACGCGAGGCTATGAGTTTCTTGACAAAGAACTTCAGCAATTGATGAGAGAATCTGAGGTTGGTAAGCAAGTCGTCGATAAGCTGATTAAAATTTGGCTAAATGATGGAAAGGAAACCTGGCTGTTGGTACATTTGGAAATTCAAAGTCAAGTTGATCCCAACTTTGCTAAACGGATGTTTTCGTACCATTACAGAATTTTTGACCGTTATAACCAAGAAGTTGTGAGCTTGGCAATTTTGGGGGATAATCAACCAAGTTGGCGATCGCAAGAATACAGTTATGAACGCTGGGGATGTCGGCTGAGTCTGCAATTTCCCATTGTGAAACTACTGGACTATGAAGCCCGTTGGTTAGAATTAGAACAAAGTGATAGTCCTTTTGCTGTACTGGTGATGGCGCACCTGCGGACACAAGCTACAACTCAAGATTTAACAGGTCGATTGCGCTGGAAGTTGAGCCTGATTAAACGAATGTATGAGTTAGGCTATAGTAGAGATAAAATCTCTCAGCTATTCCGGTTGCTGGACAGATTAATGACTTTACCACCGGATTTAGACTTGAATTTCAAAACTGAATTGAAGCGTTTTGAGGCTGAAAAAGAGATGAGATACATAACAAGCATAGAACGCATAGGTATAGCAGAGGCTACCCAGCAGTCTATAGCTAAGATACTTAAACTGCGATTTCAAGATGTTCCTCCTGAATTAGTGGAACAACTCAATAAGTTATATGATATTGAATCGCTGAATCAGCTATTGGAAAAAGCTGTCACCACAGCGTCAATTGCTGAGTTTCAGCAGGAATTAAACCAGGAAGATACAGACACAGATGATCAAAAAATCTGAGGTGGAACAAGACACGAGATATATCACAAGCATAGAACGCATAAGCATAGCAGAAGGTAGACATCAGGCTATTGCTATAGTTTTAGAAGCTCGATTTAATCATGTTCCTCCCGAATTGGTTGAACAACTCAATCAAATTTATGATCATGCTCGGCTGAAGCCATTGTTAAAAAAGGCTAGTATTACAAGGTCAATTTCTGAGTTTCAGCAGGAATTAAACCAGGATGGTGTTGAGTAAATTCATCGCATCCCTACCCCCAAGCTGTATAGAAATGTCTCGGCTGTGATGTTTGATAAAATACTGGACAAGCTCAAATAATCGGTTTATGATTTTTATTAGCTTGATTTTTGGCAGACCTCTAGTGAGGTCAAAAACCCTGGGGGGTTCGCCAAATCGCCAGAACCTTGATAATTCAATAGTTATAGCGTTTCCACTGTTTCTGTTATCAGTGTTTCAGGTTTATTTCTTGGTCAGAAAATACTTTCCGCTAAAATATTCCCCGCAAGGGGACTGAAACATTTGATTTTCCTAGTATATTCACGGTACTGGGCTTATTTATTTTACCAAAATTTGATCGATAATATATTTAAAATGAATCGTACCAGAGAAACATGACAATCATCTATACACGACTAGAGGATTTTCTTGCTGCCAAGAAATGGAGAAAAGCCGACCACGAAACCCAAGCACTATTGCTAAAAATTACAGTCAGAGAAAAAGAGCAATGGATGCGAGACTTAGATGTTGATGAATACGAATTGCCTCCATCAGACTTAAAAATGATTGATGATTTGTGGGCAGATTATAGTCAAGGACGCTTGGGAGCAACGCGATTTTGTGAAGTTGGGTCAAAAAGTAGCGATCGCCAATAACCTCTTCTCAGTAGCAAAATAAATTTATCACTTAATGTTGCGTATAAATACATAAATACTTCCTACCTGTTCTGTAATGGCGACAAAAAAAGGTAAAATTCCCTTTAAATAGTGTTTTTAGATAGGGAATATCTGCCTTTTATGACAAAAAATATATGTGCAAGTCTTGATTTAAATACATCAATAAAAACTTTTCAATCGAATGCTACAAAACTTTTAGATTTTGCGAATATCCCAGAATGGGATGGGAAAAAGCTCAAAGAGCGAGAAGAAGAAATTAGAGTTCAGGCACTCATTTTAGCTGGACAATGTATGGCTATTTTATTATATAATCTTTCGATATCACCGAAGATTCTTGACTACTCTGTTGCTCAAACACAAGGATGGAGAAGCACAAAAACACAAAAACATGGTTATAAAAAGCGACAAATAGTAACAATTGGAAATGTCGAAGTAACTTTAAACTTACCTTATGTACTTGAACGAAATCCGAAAAGTAAAAAATCTGATAGTTCTTCACTCAATAAGCAAAAAATCAAAACCTCAAATCAAGGATTTTGTCCGTTTTTAAAGTGGCTAGGGATGTCTGAAGGTATTACCCCTTTGGTTTGGTCAACAATTGCCAAATATGGTACAATAGCAAGTTCTTTTGATGCAGCACATTCGACTCTGATAGATTGGGGAATAAATGTTAGTTTAAAACGAATCGAACGTCTGACTTACCTTTTTGGTAAAATTGGTATTAATCTTCGCCAATCGAAAATATTACATCTGGAGATGGATAACTTATCTGATAGTAATGTTCTCAAAGACCAACGAGTTGTCATCGCTGTAGATGGTGGAAGAACTAAAATTAGGTTTAATAAAAAAGGTAGACCCAGTAGCAAAACAAACCGTCATGGCTTTGTCGGTGAATGGATGGAGCCAAAGTTACTAACAATTTATGTCGTAAATGAACAAGGTAAAAAAATTAGAACATCAGCAATACCTATTACTAATGATGGCACATATTCCGGTTATAAAGAGTTTCTGAAAATTTTAGAAATGTACTTAGTAAATTTGGGGATAAGCCAAGCTAAACAGGTGTTATTGATTGCCGATGGTGCAGAGTGGATATGGATACACATTCCCCCGTTATTAAAAAAGCTAAAATGTCCATCCGAAACTTATCAATTATTAGATTTGTATCACGCTGTATCACATTTAAAAGATTTTGCTGATGCTGCTTTTAGTACAGATAATGAAAGTCAATTATGGTTTAAAAAAGCTCGAAAAGCTTTAAAGAAAGGGCAAACGCTAGATTTAATGAGAAACATGGGTGAATTTATCTCTGGCGCGACTGGAGAACGCTGTAAAATTTTAGTGCGAGAGCGAAATTATATTTTAAAAGCCTATAGAAGGAGGCTGTTAAAATATAACGAGGTGGCATCTCAAAAGCTTCCTCTTGGTAGTGGCGCAGTTGAAAGTTTAATTCGTCAAGTTGTTAATTTACGCATGAAAGGAAACAGTAAGTTTTGGTTACAAAATAATGCAGAAATTATGTTACATCTGCGTTGTCAATGGATAGCTAAAACTTGGGATAATTTTTGTGATTCTATTTTTAATTCTTTGATCAAATCCCCAACTGGGTAATAAATTTTATACTTTAATTCTTCCTTTAATTTATTTTCTGCTGTAATTGATACCAAACATTCAAGAGATATTACAGAAAATTTTGGAAATAATCGTCAAATGATTTACTAGCAATCTTTTTGAGATATCTCATCAAGATAATTTATCGTGTAAATACGTTTATATATTGTAAATAAAATTACTTTGTACTGAAAAAAGATGATTAGCGATCGCTACTTTTTGACCCAACTTCACAAAATCGCGTTGCTCCCTTCTTTACCTTGAGTTTCATCGTCTTGGTTTACTACGTCTTCTACTACTATACACATATTGACTCGTATTGACTACTATTTATTTCATGAATATTTTGCTCTTCGGCTATTTTTTTCTTGTAAGCCCTAAGGAAGTAAAGTTTGGAGGAAAAGCAGTGCATGATAGCCATAAAATCCTGCATTAACTCTTCGTGCGGTGATAGTTTGGCATTGTTTACCACAACAATTTTGCAGCCGTGAAGGTTGCAAAACCACTCAACGAACTCAAAGCCAAATCTGCATAACCTGTCCTTGTGTCCCACGACAATTTCAGAGATTTGATTCGGGAGCAACTTGAGTCATTAATTTAAGAAAGTTTTTCCGCTTCCAGTTCATGCCACTAGCCACATCCTTAACGACTCGACATCCTGGGTAAGTTTTGCCTAAAAATTCTATTTGTGTGTCAAGGTCTAACAACTGGGTTTTTGTGCTGACACGGGCATAAAGAACCCGCTCTTTATCCGTTGAGACTGTTTTGATAAATGCTGACTCTGGATATCTTCGATGTCCACCAGGGGAACGGATACATTCTATTTTCCCTAAGTCAGCCCATTCTGCCGTCGTCTTAGGGTGATAGCCAAATTGTTTGTAAACTTGTTCTGGGGTTAGGTATTTCATCTTTCGGTTAAATAGGATTAACCCCAGTATACTACGTTATTTTAGGATTTGAGAGTGCGGCAATATTTTTTAATATAGCTGCAAAGAAGATGATCAGCAACTATTTTCATTTCTATTGCAACAATTCCAAACCTGTTATGGAGACGTTGTATACAACGTCTCTGTTTGGTGGAAATAACTAATGGCTAACCATTAAATAAGTCTAAATCTGTGACTGCTCCAACACTGCTAGAAGATACTAATTTGGCATATTTAGCAAGTACGCCTTTGGTGTAACGGGGTGGAAGGGGTTGCCAATTGGCACGTCTACGGGCTAATTCTTCATCTGAGACGTTCAATTGCAAGAGGCGATTAGAGGCATCAATGGTAATGCTATCACCTTCTTCTACAAGAGCGATCGCACCACCAACGGCTGCTTCTGGGGCTACGTGACCAACTACCATGCCGTAAGTACCGCCGGAAAAGCGCCCATCAGTAATTAAACCTACTGCATCGCCTAACCCAGCCCCAATAATTGCTGAGGTGGGAGCAAGCATTTCTCTCATACCAGGGCCACCCTTGGGACCTTCGTAACGAATTATGAGAACATCCCCGGCATTAATTTTATTTGCGAGGATGGCATCTAAACAGGATTCCTCAGACTCAAATACCCGTGCAGGGCCAGTAATAATCGGCTTTTTAACTCCGGTGATTTTGGCTACAGCCCCTTCTGTGGCTAGGTTGCCTTTGAGGATGGCTAAGTGTCCTTGAGCATACATGGGGTTATTCCAAGGACGAATCACATCTTGGTCGGTACGTGGTTCTGCGGAGATATCTGCTAAGACTTCTGCTACTGTTTTACCTGTGATAGTTAAGCAGTCGCCGTGGAGTAAATCATGCACAAGTAACATTTTCATGACTTGAGGTATTCCGCCAGCTTTGTGCAGGTCTGTGGCGACATATTTACCACTGGGTTTTAAATCACAGATAACTGGGACACGTCCACGGATGGTTTCAAAATCATCTAGTGTGAGTTCTACTCCAGCTGCACGAGCGATCGCTAAAAAGTGCAATACTGCATTTGTGGAACCACCCACTGCCATAATTACTGAAATGGCATTTTCTATAGATTTACGGGTGATAATCTGCCGAGGTAAGATTTGCTTACGTATGGCTTCTACTAAAGCAACTGCTGATTTTTGCGTACTGTCGGCTTTTTCAGCATCTTCGGCTGCCATTGTGGAAGAATAAGGTAAGCTCATGCCCATTGCTTCAAAAGCGGAAGACATGGTATTTGCTGTAAACATCCCACCGCAGGAACCAGCACCAGGACAAGCTTCACGTTCCACTGCTAAGAGTTCATCACCATCAATTTTACCGGCGCTGTATTGACCAACTGCTTCAAAGGAACTCACGACGGTTAAATCTTTACCATCGTAGTGACCGGGTTTAATTGTGCCACCATAAACAAAAATAGCAGGAATATTCATGCGCGCCATCGCTAGCATTGCCCCTGGCATATTTTTATCACAGCCACCAATAGCCAAAACGCCATCCATACTTTGTCCAGTACAGGCGGTTTCAATGGAATCAGCAATAACTTCTCGTGACACTAGGGAATATTTCATCCCCTCGGTTCCCATAGAAATCCCATCACTAATGGTGATAGTACCGAACATTTGCGGCATTGCCCCAGCTTCTCTTACGCCAATTTCGGCTCTTAGTGCTAGTTTATTAATTCCCATATTGCAGGGAGTGATTGTACTGTAGCCATTAGCAATGCCGACAATGGCTTTATTAAAATCTTCGTCCTTAAAACCCACTGCACGCAGCATAGCTCGATTAGGCGATCGCTGCACTCCTTGGGTAACAACTTGGCTTCTTAAATTCTCCGACATTTTTTTTCCTTCCATGCCATCATCGCTGGGATTGCGATTGTATTACCTGATTTTCCCATGTATAGATAGCATAATTCAGCAGCAGTCATTAGTCATTGGTCATTGGTCATTGGTCATTGGTCATTGGTCATTGGGAAAAAACTTCTCCTCTGCTCCCCACTCCCCACTCCCTACTCCCCACTCCCTACTCCCCCATTTAAAAAGGTAAAAACTGGAGCAAAACTGAGCCAAGACTGCCTACAAAGTCGAAAAAGCTGGGTTTACCAGTGCTGACTTTCTCAGAGTAGGGTGTTTGTAGTTCTTTCATAAAAGCTTCTGCGGTTTGGATTCCTACTTCGTTTTCTTGGGCTTTAAACATTTTTTCGGCAGTTTGAGCATCTTGGAATGCGCCTGATCGGTCAAATATTTGGTAACGAGCAACACCACGGGCTAAGTAAGCACCTGCGTATTCTGGCTGAGATGCGATCGCTTGATCAAAATAATAAATTGCTTGCTTTTGATTACCTTTTTGTGCTTCTGCAACCCCTAAAGCATAGAATTCTTCTGGTGTAGCAATTTGCATGGGTATACCAATAGCACCTTGAAAGTTAACGCCATCCAGGTAAGCACCATTAAATTCTGTATTGGCTAAAAAGGTGTTTCTCAAATCAGCACCCATTAGATTTGCACCACTGAGTCTAGCTTGGCTGAGGTTAACGCCAAACAAACCAGCACCGCTTAAGTTTGCGCCTCTTAAATCAGCACCGCTTAAATTCGCACGACTGAGGTTAGCATTTGTTAAATTAGCACCGCTTAGATCCGCTCCCGATAAGTCAGCCATGACTAAACCAGCATTACTTAGGTCACAGTTTTGACATTCCTTGGTAGCTAATAACTGTCTGACGTGTTCAAAGTTGGCTGCTTGGGCAGTTGTGGTCAGACTAATGGTAGTTAAAAATACAAGTGTGGCTAAAATTGGGCTTTTCATATACATTACTTAATACACAAGCTTAAGCTATACATTTATACTTAAACCTATGATATGAGTAACCCGGATTTCTCACAAGAGAAAAAAATCATTAATAAAACAATCGCTCTTCACTATGGGCGAGGCGAGATGAAATACTTTATTTATATACATTTTCGCAGTTTTTGACCCTTTTCTTTGATTTCTTTGTCAGAAATTCGGGTGAAAGCTCTGCGAAAACCAGAGCGCTCGCTCTTCCCTATAGCGGTATGCACTTCAATGAAGTACATCATAGCCCCCTCCTCGCACCCCCCGAAATCCCCCCGTTGCGGGGGGAAGAAAAGGATAAACCTTTGATATGGGAGGGGGTTGGGGGTGGGGTTGTTGTATCTCACTTAACTGATAATCGCTATAGCAACTTTGGTTATGCAAGAAATTGGAGATTTAAATAACTAACACCAAATACGACCACGACGGAAAGGTTTATCAGGTTCAGTTTGTGCAGCTTTTTGTCTAGCCATTTCCTGTGACCAAAAACCATAATCTTCCAAACCAGTAGATAACAACTTACGTTCAATTTCTGCTGGTGCTTGAGGTTCTGGTTGACTGGAATTTGCGGGGGTTTTCTTTTGTTTACTCATAATTTTGATAATTCCTAAAACATACATCTACAAGAGGACTTAATTTGCTGATAACTGCGATTTTGAAAAGCAGCAGGATCATTATAGTTAGCACCATGTAATAAATCCATGCGAATATGAACTAAGTCTTCAACTCTGCCATGAATCACATCAACAGACCGATGAGGATAAATAATATCCGGTCTTTTTACTGGCGGGGAAAGTTTAGGTAATCTCATATCAATTTTAGATTGTAGATTTTGGATTTTGGAAACCGCAATATCCCCGACTTCTTTTTTGATTCTATAAAAGAAATGATAATTTAATTTCAGAAGTCGGGGATTTATATCAGAGATATTAATAAGGAGTAGACCAAGAACGGACTTCGCCCAAGGTGACAGGAATAATATCACTCACATCAATTGTAAACCGGAATAGCTTCTTAGCACGACGGCTATTTTCAGGATCAAAGAATTTCAATTTTACATCCCAACAATCGCTATCTAAACGACAGAAAGGACTTTTCTCTACAGTAATACTATCCAGTTCCATACCTGTAGCCACAGCTTCAGCGAAGGTAGAAGCCGCTTGGAAAGCATTGGTAGAAGCAAAATTCAACGCCCGGTCTTGGGAAGTTGTACCCAAGTTACGTAAATCATAATAAATACGGCTGAGGAAACTACCCAAAGTGCGGCGAATAGACTCTTCTTGCGCTTCTGAAGCTTGTGCTTGTACTGTCTGAATAGCAGCCTCAACCAAGGTGTTAACCTTCCAACCGTAAAGCCCCCGTGTGTTGGGAACTTCAATTACAGGCACAACTTGACCAGAAAATAGTTTCACACTGCGTCCTGATAAAACACCAGGAATACTCACTCTTTCTACATAATTCTCGCTGTCTTCTGCTTGAATTTGCCCTGATAATAATTCTTGTAAAATTGCATAGACATCTCTGGCAAAAGCCCCACCTGGTTCAATGGCATAGATAGGAGTTAATTCTAAATTTAATGTCCAAATTAAAGACTTAGCTTCAGAAAGATTATCTCCTAAATAATCTACCATCTGCCGGGCATCATAGGGATTAGCGGGAATTGCTGTTCCGTCTATTGCTACCCCTGGCATTAATTGTTTAAACGAGTCCCGTCTGGCTTCTGAACCAAAATCATAACCCAGTGTTCCTAAAGCATAAGCTAGGTTAAGTTCAGCGAGGTCGCTGGGTGCTTGGCTGGCGGTGATGTAGTTAGATGTGCGGTTTGACATGGTTGTAGGTCTGGAATTTGATAAATTTGCAGTTGTCAAAGGTGCAGAAATTGTCGCGGGAATAGCGGGAACAACTTCAGGTATTTCATCTGGGATAAATTCTTCTGGGTTGGGTTCGGGTTCAGTGATATTTGTGGTATCTGTGCCACCGCAACCACAACCAGCAGCTTCTACGCTGTCAACGGTTTCCACGGTATCTAATTCTTCAGACATTGTTCCTCCTGTGAAATATTGCAATGCACCGGAAATATTTAACTTGCCTAGCAAGCAGCGACTCACATCGTCGGTATCCTTGGTTGTGCAAGGGATAGCGGTTTCTAATAATGCGGTTCTGACCTTAGCGGGATCAGGTTTTTCACCGCGTTGAATTTGCAGACTTAGCAGTAAAGCGGCGACTCCGGAAACAATGGGAGTAGCAAAGCTAGTACCACTGAGTTTTTGTGTCCCTCCTCCCGGTTCTGCACCTAAGATGTTTTCACCGGGTGCAAGAATGCCTTGATTTTGGTAAATTTCCCCCCAGTTGCTAAAGTCAATGGGTTTACCTTGGTCATTCATTGCCCCTACTGCTAATACACTGGGTAAGGAGGCGGGGACGTGCAAACATTCGCAACCATCGTTACCAGCAGCAGCCACAATTAAAACATTGTTATCTTTGCACAGTTGCACAGCTTTATCTAACCAGCCTTCCGCTTCACCATTATCGGTGAGTTGTCCGGCGCTGATGTTGATAATATGCGCCCCGGCATTAACTGCCTGTTCAATGGCGCGAGATAAATCTAGTTGAGAAAGTTTTCTATTATTGTCACCAAAAATAGGGACGATTAAACCGCGACATTGGGGGGCAATTCCTTCTACGGATGATTCCGGTTGACCAAATATAATACTTGCTACAGGGGTTTCCGATACCTGGCACGGCTCTGGTGAGAAACGAGACTTGGATTTTTTGGGGTTGGTGGTTGAACCCTTATCCGAGAGATGAACCCCAGCCAACAGCTTACTACCCCAGTGGCATTGGGTTGGGGTCTTCTCCTTGGGTTTATACTTTTGGCAAAAGCCTTTATACTTCCTGGCACATTCTTCTAAACTGCTTCCTAGCCGCAGAAAAGCCGGATGCCATTGAGTTAAACCATCATCAGTTAAGCGTTCATAACTGCCATAATTACTGAAGTCATAGAAAAAACTCTGGCGCATTTTGGCAGCTTTAGGATTAGCATGAATGTACCGTAAAGTATTTAATGCTCTTTCTCTATCTGAAGAAGGAAACCCATCACAGTAATATCGTTTCTCCCAAAAATGCCCTGTTCTTCTTAACATTCGATTAAAACACATAGCAGTGTACCAATTAAGAAAGTGCATAATTTTAGGTAACTCTTCTGGCTGTTTTGGTTCGATTAAATAATGAACATGATTTGACATAATACACAAAGCATAAAGCTGGAAATTGTATTTGTTCAAAACCTTTTTTATTGCATAAAGAAACACTTCCCGACATTCACGCCGTGATAGTTTAAATTCACGGTTATTGCAACGGATGGTAATGTGATAAGAGTATCCTTCTTTTAAAGTTCGAGGTTTTCTAGGCATAAGGAATTATAAATGATGATATCTGATAGAACTATGGTTAATATAAATCACAATCTCCGTTATATTAACGAACATAAACAAGCCTTTGATATTGAATATTTTTATCCTTTAGATATTTTTGAGAATTTTGCAGAACAAATTGAAGATTGTACAATTGAATGTTCCTGCAAACTGGAACAAGATAAAATCCTGCTTTAGAATTGTTAAGTTATTCTTCGGCTTTGACGTTTTCTTTCAGCAAAAATAAGCCAGAAAAATCTCTTCGTTATCATCCAATTGACCCGAATAACTTTATCTATAATTTAAGAAATGATATGGCAAATCGAGTTCATAATTTTTATATAAATAAACCTGTAAATAATGTAATTGTGGGTTTTCCTGAAAGGGAGTTAATTAATGGAGTAATTAAAAATTTCAGCCTGTATTATCAAATGAGTTAGTATAAAATCCCCAGGATGCGACAGCGCAACCCAACAAAAATAAATAATAAAATAACCGAAATGTTGGGTTTCCTTACGTCAACCCAACCTACACAATTTAAATGACATCCTGTAAATCTTTAAATCCTGGAAATCTTAATTCTGACAATTATCTAGTAAAATTCATGTGAAAATCAACCAACAGCAAAACCTGTATATTGTCTCACCAAAGGTTCATGAAATGCTAAAACAATATCTGCTTTTGGTACTCCTAATTTAACTAACTCATCTGCTATACCAATTTCAGTTCCATCATGTTGTATCCAAATCTTGTTATCTTTAATATCCAAATGCAAAACACAACCATAAGTACGCCTTCTGTTTTTCCACCCAACATACACCAATTGATAATGGTCATGAACCAAATCAGAAATAAATTGTTTTTCAATTTCAGAATTTGCCGAACTTGGTTGAGCATATTCCGTTAACAATTGTTGGATATAACCACGATATTGTTCTAATTTATCCATGTTATAATCACCTCATTTACTGGATCATAAACGATAATTTTCAGTTGAGAACGTTGTAGCACCATCTGAATAAATGGTAAAGTAAAAAAACTTTGATAAGTACCTAAAGGAACAGCCAAATACAAAATTCGTTCTGGTTCTTTTGCTTCAAGAGCAATCTGATAATTGAAACATTGACCAACTGCTGTATGAAATTGAGAAATATTGGATGATCCTACAAAACTCTTAATCTCAACTGCTATCTTATTGTCCTCTCTTTCGGCTGCCAAAATTTGATCTGCACCTAAATCAATGTACATTTCAACACCACCGATTTCAATTTCAAGAGGATCATCCGTTATTACCCAACCCTCTTTTTCTAACCCTATCCTAACAGCATGATGAAAAATATCTTTAGCTGGCATTAACTTTAAAAAATTAGACTTTTTACCCACTAACTATTATAACACTAACAAAACCCATGCCAGACCTTACCGACATCCCCGGAATTTCTCAAATTTGGACACGCACAAAAGGCGACCCCCGGATTAAAATTGCTATCCTTGATGGTGCAGCAGACTTAGAACGCAGTTGTTTTCAAGGCGCGAATTTTAGCCAATTTCAACCCTACTGGTCAGAAGATATTGAACTTAACGAAGAATACTTTTATTATCTCAACTTATCTTTAGAATTTAACCAACAACAAAAAGATAAAAAAGACGACCCAGACCACGATAAAGAAGAGGCGAAAAAAGAACGAGAAGCATTTTTTGCCCCCTTTCCCCCAGCTATTAGACAACGGATAGAATTATCAAGTCATGCTACTCATATTTCTAGCACTATTTTAGGACAACACGGCACACCCGCCCCTGGTATTGCCCCTTTGTGTACAGCATTAAATATTCCCATTTCCTTCGCTGGTGATGATTTTATTTCCCCTATTAACCTCACCCACGCGATTAATACTGCTTTGCAATGGGGAGCAAATATTATCCATATCGCCGCTTGTCACCCCACCCAAACCGGGGTAGCACCAGATTTATTTGCCCGTGCTGTCAAACAATGCCAAGAAAATAATATGTTAATTGTTGCCCCTGGTGGTAATGATAAAGGGGAATGTTGGTGTATTCCCTCTATTCTTCCTGGTGTTATTACCGTTGGTGCAATGCGAGATGATGGTCAACCGTTTAAATTTAGTAATTATGGCGGAGAATATCAAAATAAAGGGGTAATGGCCAACGGTGAAAACATTTTAGGCGCGCAACCGGGAACAGAAGAACCTATCAGAGAAAAAGGGACTAGTTGCGCTGCACCTATTGTTACAGGTATTTCTGCATTGTTGATGAGTATGCAACTGCAACGGGGAGAACAACCCAACGCCGAAGCAGTGCGCCAAGCAATTTTAAATAGTGCTATTCCCTGTAACCCAGAAACAGTGGAAGAACCGGAACGCTGTTTATTAGGTAAGTTTAATATTCCGGGTGCGTTTCAATTATTGACGGGAGAAAGGTTAGAACCTCACCTACAACCCTTATCTCTGGAGGAGAGGGGGGTAAAAATCTCTCGTTCCCATGTTCTACCTGGGAATGCTACATCAGAGGCGCTGCCTCTCACTATACCATCAGGCAGAGCCTTGGAAAAGGCATTCCCAGCCGGAGACTGGGAACGAGAAACTGGTGTGGCAGTTGCTACGATTGAAAGAAAGGAAATTACTGAAGGTGTTACCCCTAGTGCGGCTTCTCAATTGGTTTATGCTTTGGGAACTATTGGTTATGACTTTGGTGATGAAGCCAGAAGGGACTCTTTTAAACAATTAATGCCAGCAGTAAATATTGATGGTGCAATTATCCCTGCTAACCCTTATGATGCCCGTCAAATGGTTGATTATTTGTCCCAAAACCCCAGCGAAGCTAAACCTTTAATTTGGACTCTCAACCAAGAACTGACTCCCATTTATGCTTTAGAACCTGTTAGCGGTTTTGCTGCTGATATCTATGAAACTCTCGTTTTAATGTTAGCGGGACAAATTCAACCAGAAGATAGTGATGATTTTGTAGAAAGGGTGAGTATTCCCGCAAGATTAACAGATAGAACTGTAGAGTTATTTTCTGGTCAAGTTGTGCCTGTAATTACTCTAACTAATACTAGGGGAATGTATGGCTGGAAAGTCAACAGTTTAGTAGATGCAGCTTTGCAAACTGTGATTACGGAAGGCACAGCACCAGCCGAAGAAATGGCAATGCGAAAAGCTTTGAGTAGTTTCTTAAATCGAGTTTACTATGATTTACAAAATTTAGGACAACTTTCTAAAGACCGGGCGTTGAACTTTTCTGTAACTAATGCTTTTCAAGCGGCTTCTAGTTTTTCCCAAGCTATTTCTACAGGGATGCAGCTTGATAGTATTGAAGTAGAAAAAAGTCCTTTCTGTAGAATTAATAGTGATTGTTGGGATGTGAAATTGAAGTTTTTTGATCCAGAAAATGGACGCAGGGCGAGAAGAGTTTTTCTGTTTACTATTGATGTGAGTGATAGAATTCCTGTAACTTTGGGTCAAGTTCGTTCTTGGTCTGTGCGGAAATAATTCTGACTGGTGGTAAAGTTTACCACCGGGTTTGCTCATATGGGAAACGGGACTTGCATTTCTTAGAGGATATTTGAAAAGTCGAAAAGGGTGTAAAAAAGCTCTCTCAGATAAAAGGCACTTGTAGATACTCCAGAATGATTTAGGCATTCTGGAGGTTTTTGCAGTTAAACAGCCGTTAAAGAAGCTTCCAGACGCAGTTGCTCAACAAATTGATGCATATTTCCTGTATTGAGACGATAACTCAGAGGATGACCAATCAAGCGCGCCGTACTTTCATACAAAGTCGTAATTTCCACTAAACCATTTTCGCTCAAAGTCCGCCCCGTAGAAACTATATCGACAATTGCTTCTGACATTCCGGTAATGGGACCTAATTCCACAGAACCATACAAAGGTACAATTTCTATAGGTAGATCCAAACTATGGAAATATTCACGAGCGGAATTGACATACTTAGAAGCAACTCGTCCATGAGGAGGTAAATCTAAAGGTGATTTATAGGCACTAGAAGCTTTTACAGCCACTGACATTCGACAATGACCAAACTGTAAATCAACTAAATGTGCAACTTGCGGCTTTTTCTCCCGCAACACATCGTAACCAATAATTCCCAACTGAGCCTGACCATATTCTACATATACAGGCACATCATGCCCCCGCACCAACAGTCCTTTTGCTTGTCCGCTAGCATCAAGAATTTGCAGTTGGCGAGTTCCTGAATCTAAAAAAGCGCTAAAATCCAATCCTACAGACTTTAACAGGCGGATGCTATTTTTGAGTAGTTCCCCTTTCGGCAACGCAACAGTTAACATTTTCTTTTTGGTAGTTCATTTATTTGAGAATATCTTGATTGCTTACCTCAAGGAGCATGAGAATTTTATTAGTTGATGATGAAGTAGAACTGACGGACCCTTTAAGTCGCGTGTTAAAGCGTGAGGGTTACAGTGTGGATATGGCTTATGATGGTGCGACTGGTAGCGAATTTGCCGCCGGAGGTACTTATGATTTATTGATTTTAGATTGGATGCTACCTGGAAAAACAGGTTTAGAGATTTGTCAGGAATTGCGCCGCCAAGGTAAAGCCACACCCGTACTATTTCTCACAGCAAAAGATACCTTAGATGACCGAGTAGAAGGTTTAGATGCAGGTGCAGATGACTATTTAGTAAAACCCTTTGAACTGCGAGAACTATTAGCGCGAGTTCGGGCTTTATTACGTCGTGCTGGTTCTCCTAGTCATGAAACCACAACCGGACGGCTCACAGTAGCTGATTTAGAACTTGATAGTGAAAACCAAGTAGCCTATCGCCAAGGAAGAATTATTGAATTATCGCAAAAAGAAAGTCAACTGCTACAATATTTTATGGAAAATACGGGACATTTGCTCACTCATGCCCAAATTCTGCAAAATCTTTGGCAGCAAGATCACGAACAACCTAATAGTAATGTCATAGCGGCCTTAATTCGCTTGCTGCGGCGTAAGATTGAGGTAGGCAAAGAAACACCACTAATTCATACTGTTTACGGCAAAGGCTACCGTTTTGGAACTTCTATGGATTAAACGCAGAGGTACGCTAAGGTCAGCGCAAAGGTACGCAGAGTTTTTCTCACTCCTATTCTTTGCGCCTCTGCGCCTCTGCGTGAGATAATAACTCCATAATTTGAATTTGGAGTTTTTCTCGCAGTTGCTGTACTTGTTTGTAGGTTGCTCCACGTCTTTGGACTGGGTTGACTTTTTGTACAGGTTGGATAAAGTATTTTAGGCGAGTTCTCATTGCCCACACTCCCATTGAGGGAAATATGAGCAACATAATCATTAATGGCGATATGGGTAAGAAGGGTAATTTAAATAGTCGTTGCAATTTCTTGAGGTTGACTGTCCAAGGATGTAACGATTCGCTACCAATGCACAAAACTGGAAGAATGGGAATATGATAGCGATCGCTCAGTTGCATAAAACTTACATCAAATTTTTGTAGCTGATAGCGTTGTTTCCAACCTTTAAGGGGTCCACGTAATCCTTCCGGTGCGTATAGGAGAGTTTTACCTTGGGCGATGGCTTTTTCAAAATCACCTTTCTCTGCTCGCACAGCACCTAAAACCTGTGACCATTTAGGTGGTAGCCACCAACTCATCCAAGGATGCTCAAATAGTGTTTCACTGGCTAAAGGTTGCACCTCCCAACCTTGGACTTTACTTAATAAATAACCTAAAGTGATAAAATCCCAAGGAAAACACATCCCTGCATGGTTCATCGCTACAATAACAGGACTTTGTACAGGTAAGTTATGAATCTTTTGTAATTCTGCTCGAAAATAACATTTAACTATGGGAGCAAGAATTTCTTCACGAAAAGCTTTCTGATACTGAGGATTAAATTCATCAACTTCTTGTCTTGGTGAACGACATCCCAGACGCAACCATCGCATTAGCAGTGCTATGTAAAATCCACCAGGAACTAAAAATAATCCATATTCTACCCAATTCCAACCATCAGGATCAGCGTGATAGTGCTGCCAATGGCGGTTAAATAGAACCAGCCAACCAGGAGGATACCACAAACAACACCAGTCAAACCAGCTAAATCTATAACCTTCACCTGATGCTTTTTCCTGTTGAGTTTTGAGCAACTTTTCAGCGTGTTGATAAATCACAGGCATTAAGTAGATGAGACAAAAATTATCTTAGACACATATATTAGCCTTATATATATTGTCGTGATTTGTATCCTACCCTGGGCGTAAAATTCACTACATTTACTTGTCTATGTTTCTTTAGTCGCTGCAAGAGGAAGGTTCGCGTAGCGTTCGCGTAGCGCATACTACACCAGGCACAGAGGACACAGAGGAAAGAATGTAGAGACTTTCCATGGAACGTCTCTACAACGGTTCTGTGATAACGCATATTTTATTTTCACCAGATGTCTATTAGGTGGTTGAGTGTTTTTTTATTTGGAAGTCCGGTACGTTAAATATCACTGATAAGTAAAACTAACTATATGTATAATTTTTACTGATATTAATTTACTTGCTAAACATTTGTAAACTAGTGTAAAGTAATTTCATAGACAGAAACGCAAACGCATCTGTTACATACATACATAAACAACCGCAATCATAAAAACATGACTACAACCTTACAACAGCGCCAAAGCGCCAACGTATGGGATCGCTTCTGCGAATGGATTACCAGCACCGATAACCGGATTTACATCGGTTGGTTCGGCGTTCTGATGATCCCAACCCTACTAGCTGCTACCACCTGCTTCATCATCGCATTCGTAGCTGCTCCTCCAGTAGACATCGACGGTATCCGCGAACCCGTAGCTGGTTCCTTGATTTACGGAAACAACATCATCTCCGGTGCAGTTGTTCCTTCCTCCAACGCTATCGGCTTGCACTTCTACCCAATCTGGGAAGCAGCTTCCTTAGATGAGTGGTTGTACAACGGCGGTCCTTACCAATTGGTAATTTTCCACTTCTTGATCGGTTGCGCTTGCTACCTAGGTCGTCAGTGGGAACTATCTTACCGCTTGGGTATGCGTCCTTGGATCTGTGTAGCTTACTCTGCGCCTTTGGCTTCTGCTACAGCAGTATTCTTAATCTACCCCATCGGACAAGGTTCATTCTCTGACGGTATGCCTTTGGGTATCTCTGGAACCTTCAACTTCATGATTGTGTTCCAAGCAGAACACAACATCTTGATGCACCCCTTCCATATGTTGGGAGTAGCTGGTGTATTCGGTGGTTCATTATTCTCCGCAATGCACGGTTCCTTGGTGACATCTTCCTTGGTACGTGAAACAACCGAAACCGAGTCTCAAAACTACGGTTACAAGTTCGGACAAGAAGAAGAAACCTACAACATCGTAGCTGCTCACGGTTACTTTGGTCGGTTAATCTTCCAATACGCTTCCTTCAACAACAGCCGTTCACTTCACTTCTTCCTAGCTGCTTGGCCTGTAATCGGTATCTGGTTTACCGCTTTGGGTGTCAGCACAATGGCGTTCAACTTGAACGGTTTCAACTTCAACCAATCAGTAATTGATTCTCAAGGTCGGGTTATTGCTACCTGGGCTGATGTAATCAACCGCGCTAACTTGGGTATGGAAGTAATGCACGAGCGCAACGCTCACAACTTCCCCCTAGACTTGGCTGCTGCTGATGTTGCTCCTGTTGCTTTAACAGCACCTGCTATCAACGGTTAATTGACTGAGACATAGACAATAACTTCTCTGCGAATTCAAAGCGCTCTTCCAAACGGGAGGGCGCTTTTGATTTTGGGGGTTTAGTTACAACCCAACTGAGAACAATACTTTCGCCCATGCTGATTACTATTACGCCATGCAAAAAGGTCGTATTGTCGCCTCTGCTTCCACCCACGAACTTACCCAAGATGTGATTCAGAAGTTTTTGGCTGTTTAATTTTGGGGATTTTGAGATTATGATGATTTTTGAGTTGATGATAAATTTTCCAACGCACTATTTGCCACTTTTATAGTTGCTTGTGCTGCTGCTTTTTTGCGTTCACTGTAACGGTCTGTGAGATAATCAACTTGTTCACGCAATAGAAGTGTAAATTTATAGAGTTCTTCCATCACATCAACCACGCGATCGCGGTAAGGTGAATCCTTCATCGTACCATCTTCGTTAAACTCTTGATAAGCTTTTGCCACCGAAGACTGATTGGGAATTGTAAACATTCGCATCCACCGTCCCAAAATTCGCAGCGTATTCACAGTATTAAAAGACTGAGAACCACCGCTTACTTGCATAATTGCTAAAGTTCTTCCCTGAGTTGGTCTAACTGCGCCTAAACTCAGAGGAATCCAGTCAAGTTGATTCTTCATAATACCAGTAATATTGCCGTGCATCTCAGGACAAGACCAAACTTGACCCTCAGACCACATACTCAATTCTCGTAATTCCTGTACTTTAGGATGAGTATCCGGTACAGTACCATAAATCGGTAATTCACGAGGATCAAAAAATTTTACCTCTGCACCAAATTCTGTAATAATTCTGGCTGCTTCTTCTGCTAACAAGCGACTATAAGAACGCTCTCGCAAAGAACCATATAAAAATAATATTCTCGGTGGATGATTAAAATTCGTCATGAAAACAGTAATTACTTCTGATGATAATTAAGGTGTGTAGGTCAGGGCTTTAGCCCTTTAAAAGTTTGCAAACAGAGCAATAAATCGCTGACTACGAGCCTACAAACTACGAATACAACGTGGATCTAGTAAAGTTGCTTTTTGCGGTTCCCTGGGAAACCAAGCAGCCGTGCGCTTACAAACTTCCACTAACATTAACATGACTGGAACTTCAATTAACACCCCAACAACTGTAGCCAGTGCCGCACCAGAATTTAAACCGAACAACATGACAGCCGTAGCAATGGCCACCTCAAAGTGATTACTAGCTCCAATTAACGCTGCGGGTGCGGCATCTTCATAAGATATATTCAACTTTAATGCTGCCACATAACTAATCAAAAAAATGAAATTAGTTTGAATAAATAGCGGTACAGCAATCAATAAAATGTGTAAGGGATTATTAACAATAACTTCACCCTTAAACGCAAATAACAAAACTAAAGTAATTAACAGAGCAGTAATCGAAACTGGAGTGAGATACTTTAAAAAACGCCTTTCAAACCATTCTCTACCTTTGTGTTGAAAAATCCAGTAACGGCTGTACATTCCTGCTAGTAACGGCAAACCAACATAAATGATCACCGATAAAACTATAGTTTGCCAAGGCACTATTAAATCATTGGCTGCTAATAACCATCTGCCCAAAGGTGCATACAAAAACAGCATTAGCAGAGAATTAACTGCCACCATTACCAAAGTGTGTCCTTGATTGCCGTAGGACAGATATCCCCACATCAACACCATTGCAGTACAAGGAGCAATTCCTAATAAAATTGCCCCAGCAATGTAGGAATTTGCTATTTCTACTTCGTTACCACGAATTAATTCTGTACCTGTCATGAATGGACGAAATAACCAACCCAAGAAAAACTGAGCAAATACCACCATCGTGAATGGTTTAATTAACCAGTTTACCGCCAAGGTGAGAATTACGGGTTTGGGGGCGCGGAAAGCATTCACAGCTTGGGTAAAGTCAATTTTTACCATGATGGGGTACATCATGAAGAATAGACAGATTGCAATGGGAATTGACACTTGATAAATACTCATTGCATCCAGCGCCACCGCTACCCCAGGAAATAATCTTCCTAGTGCAATTCCCGCCAAGATGCACAAAAATACCCAAACGGTGAGGTATTTCTCAAAAAAACTGAGATTACTCCCGGCTTGTACAGGGGCTTGATTGCTTTGTTGATTTGTATTCATCGAATTACCTTGAATTGGGGACTGGGGACTGGGGATTGGGGATTGGGAATTGGTGATTGGGGATTGGGAAGAGAAGTTTTTCCCCCTGCTCCCTGCACCCAGCACCCTGCTCCCTGCTCCCCTGCTCCCTGCTCCCCTGCTTCTTCTATTCTCCACCTTCGGCTTTCCATAGAATTGCTTTACTGGGTTTAGGATCAGGTAGCTTTATAGTAACTAGTCCGGCTGCTAGTACTAGGAACATGGATGTCCACAAACAACCTACTAAGTCGAAATATTGAAAAACTAATCCTGATAGGACTGTGCCGGCTAATCTTCCACCGGAGTTAGCCATGTAGTAGAAGCCGACGTTCAGGGCTACTTTATCGTCATCGGTGAAGGCTAACACTAGGTAGGAATGCACTGCGGAATTGAAGGCAAAGACTACACCAAATACTAGGAGTCCGCCAATAATTGCTATATTACCGGGTACACCTAATTGTAGAGCTAAGGCGATCGCACCAGGAACAGCTGTGAGGGTAAATGTCCAAAACTGGATGGTTTTTGATTGGGGTGGTTGACCAGAACCAAATTTCTGGATAAGTACTGGGGCTAGAAACTGAATAACACCATAGCCAATTACCCAACAAGCCAAAAATCCACCAACTTGATAGAATGACCAGCCTAAAGTCCCCCGCAAGAAAACCGGCAACCCGACCACAAACCAGACATCTCGTGAACCAAAGAGAAAAAATCGCGCCGCCGAGAGAATATTAATTTCTTTACTCTTAGAAAAGAGTTGCTTAAACTTGACCTTTGCTTTGATTTTGCCCAAACCTTTAGGCAACATCAACCCAGTGAACATAATCAAGAACAATCCCCCAGCCATAATTAACAGGGAATTGGTAAAGCCAACAGAAGCTAAGAGGACACTACCAACAAAGAAGCCAATTCCTTTCAGGGCGTTTTTAGAACCAGTTAGTACTGCTACCCATTTAAATAAAGATGATTGATCTTCTTGGGGTACAACCAAGCGAATAGCGCTCTTAGAACTCATTTTAGTTAAATCTTTGGCAACCCCAGAAAATGCCTGAGCCACCATCACATAACCCACTGCAAGCCACTCTACCCAATCTGGATTGAGCCATGACAGCATTACCATTGAGAAAACTTGTAGCCCGATACCAGCATAAAGCGTGATCTTTAGACCCAATTGAGAACCAATCCAACCGCCTAAAAAGTTAGTAACAACGCCAAAGATTTCATAGAACAGAAATAAAGAAGCGATTTGTAATGGTGTGTAGCCAATACTGTCAAAATACAGCAGTACCAACATTCGCAAAGCACCATCAGTAATAGTAAAACCCCAATAGGCAAGGGTAACAAGAACATAATTCTTGACATTAGCGCGAGAAGCTGTAGAAGTCATAGTTTAGAGTGCTGAGTGCTAATACCATTTCTTGGTGACGAACCGCGCCAAACTTCTTCCTTCTTCCTTCTTTCTTTGTGTACTTTGCGCCCTTTGCGGTTCGTTCCTCATTTCACAAACAAAAACAATACCTAAAAACTCAATGCAACCTTACGAGCCAGTTCAACCATGCGATTCGCATAACCCCATTCATTGTCATACCAAGCCAGGATTTTGACTTGAGTTTCATTCACCACCATTGTGGAGAGAGCATCAATAATCGAAGAACGAGGATCATCTTTGTAATCAATAGATACTAAAGGACGCTCTTCATAACCCAAAATATCTTTAAGTGGTGCTTGTTCAGATGCTGCTTTCAACAAACTATTAACTTCATCTACTGTGGTTGGTCGCACAACTTCAAACACACAGTCTGTTAAAGAAGCATTCAGTAATGGCACTCTCACAGCTAAACCGTTGAGCTTACCGTTAAGTTCAGGATAAATCAAACCAATTGCGGTTGCTGATCCTGTAGTTGTGGGAATCAGAGATAAACTCGTAGCCCGCGCCCGACGCAAATCTTTATGAGGTGCATCAACAATAGTTTGAGTATTGGTATTGTCATGGATGGTAGTAATAATTCCATGCTTAATCCCCAAACCTTCATGAATTACCTTGACTACTGGGGCTAAACAGTTAGTAGTACAGGAAGCAGCAGTCAGCAGATGATGTTTTTCCGGCTGATAAAGGTGGTCATTCACCCCCATGACAATATTTAAAGCTTCTTCCTTAACTGGCGCAGCGACAATTACCTTTTGTACCCCTCTTTTAAAATAGGGGTCAAGAGTCGCAGGTGTGCGGAATTTACCAGAGCATTCCAGCACCAAATCAACACCCAACTCATCCCAAGGAACTTCGCCTGGTTTGGCATAATCACTAAAGCTCAGAGGTTTACCGTCAATTAAGACACGTTCCCCTTCCGCTTCTACTTCTGGTGTCCAACGTCCGTGGACAGAATCAAACTTCAGCAAGTGTGCGGCCGTTACAGCCCCACCTTTAATTTCATTGATATGAACAAATTCTAATTCTGGCCAACCCCACGCAGCCCGCAGAGCCAACCGTCCAATTCTACCGAATCCGTTGATTCCTACACGAATTTTCATATTTTTCCTATTTATCTAACCATCTGCAGTAAGCGGTTTTTTCCCAATGACCAATGACAAATGACCAATGACCAATGACTAATGACTAATGACCAATGACCAATGACCAATGACTAAAACTTGGCTTGTTTCCGTAGCAACTCACCAATGGTTAGGTTTAACTGCGCTTCCCCTTCAAATACTGTTCCGACTTTGCCTTTATTGAAGTTGACATAATCGATGTTATATGCTTCATCTGGCAAAGGTGCATAACCTACAGAAATTGCTGTCTGTGGTGCATTCTTTAAGTAAAATTCCAAAAAGTCTTTTACTGCTGGTTTCTTTTGTGCCAACTCAAAATTAGCGTAGATAAATAAAGGACGAGACAATGGTTGATATTGAGATTTTTCTACTGTTTCTCTGGATGGTAAAACAGCACCTTGACCACTATCTACTGCTAAGGCTTTTAACTTATCTTGGTTTTGTTCGTAATAAGCATAGCCAAAATAACCGAGGGCATTTGGGTCGTTATTAATACCTGCAACCAAGGTTTCATCATCTTCGCTGGCTGTGTAATCTTTGCGGCTAGCTCTGGCTTTACCGACAATTGCTTCTGTGAAATAATCAAAAGTACCAGACTGCTCACCAGCACCATATAAATTTAAGGGACGATTTGGCCAAGATGCACGGACTTGATTCCAACGGGTGATTTTACCTTCTGCCGCAGGTTCCCAAATCTTTTTCAGTTCTGCTATTGTAATATCTTTTGCCCAGTCGTTTTGCGGATGGACAGCCACAGTTAGGGCATCATAGGCTACTGGTAATTCAAAGTACCTTACGCCATTTTTGTCACAAGCTACCATTTCTGGTTGCAAAATTGGTCGAGAAGCGTTGCTAATATCTGTTTCGCCAGCACAGAATTTTTCAAACCCCCCGCCAGTACCGGAGAAGTTGACTGTGATTTGTGCTTTATTTTGTTGTTTTGTTTGTTGAAATGCTTCGGCGATCGCCACTGTAATCGGATAAACTGTACTAGAACCGTCAATCCTAATCTGCGATACTTTTGTGGAATCACTCACTTGAGCCACATTTGCTGACTGGGGAGTTTTACTAGATGTATTGGATGATGTCGCACAACTGGTAGACACAACCAACACACCCAGAGCGAGAGCCAATTTGTTTGCGGTTGCTTTCATTGACTTCACCTCTAGGGGTGATATTACAGGTTATGTTTATATCATTTCAAAAAAAATTGATATGTCAACCCCTGTAAAGTCAATGTATACAAACATTCATCAATAAAACTTGATATATCAGGAAAAGTTATCACAACAACGCGCCGGAGATATTTGCCCTAATCGGCTATACTCGGCTAAATATGCTTCTAAGATGCTAAATTGCGGCAAATTTAAACTGTAATAAATCCAGCGTCCTTCGTGACGGGCGTTAACTAAGCGGGCTTCTTTGAGAGTTTTGAGGTGAAAAGATAACTTGGACTGACTCACCCCCAAAGCATCGCACAAATCACACACACATTGTTCTTGCTTTCGTAACAGTTCCAATACGCCAATTCTGATGGGGTCAGAAAGTGCATGAAAGCCAGCAGCAATTAAATGAGAATTGGTAGCAGAGGGGGTAGGTATCAGCGACATTTTTTCCGGATATAATTCTATCTGCTATATAAAACCTAGACAAAACTAGACTTTACTTTCTACTTCAACGGGAGCATGGGAGCAGTTATCCCTCAGTAGACTTTCACGCCTTAGCCAGACGCGATTGTGTTCCAATTAAGTTTCTGAAAAAGACTACCACCATCATTGCTTGGTTTTCGCGTCGGCAATAGTCTCAATTCAATACTTGATATCACCGTATTATATATCAAGTAGTTGATTTTTTCCTAAAATATATATTGATTTTTGTCAATATAAGTATAGTTTTGTCTACGAAATTGTCAACTTAGGACTTGCTCTATTGTGAAGCAGAAACGACAGCTTCGGGTTGATAGCGGATTCCAGCTTGTTTAAATCTATGCAGAACTTCGCCCAAGCGATCGCAATCTGCAATTAAACTTATCCGTACATAGCCCTCACCTGCAACCCCAAAGGCATTACCAGGGGTGACAACAACGCCAGTTTGCTGCAAGACATCCAAGGCGAAATCTGTAGAACCCATACCCACGGGACATTTCACCCACAGATACATAGTGGCGTTGGTTTTGGGAATATCCCAACCCAATTTTCCTAAACCCTCTATGAGAAAATCTCGGCGGGTACGGTAGCGCTGTTGGACTTCATGCAAATACACATCTGGTAATTGCAAAGCTGTTTCGGCTGCGGTTTGCAAAGCTGCAAAAATGCCATAATCCAAATTGGTTTTGAGAGTTCGCAAACCTTGAATCACATGGCGGTTCCCCACCACAAAACCCACACGCCAACCAGCCATATTGTAGGTTTTGGATAAGGTGTGAAACTCTACGCCAATTTCTTTCGCACCGGGAATTTCTAACAAGCTGGTGGGTTGATAACCATCAAAGGCTAATTCGGCGTAACATAAATCATGCACTAGCAGAATTTCGTATTTCCGCGCAAAAGCTACGATGTCTTCAAAAAATTCACGAGGTGCGGTGGCAGCAGTAGGATTACTGGGATAATTAAAGTAAAGAATTTTGGCTTGTTCTGCAACTGCATCGGGAATAGCTGCTAAATCAATTAACCAGTTATTTTCCGGTTTAAGAATTAAGCTGTGAATTTTTCCCCCAGCAATTAACGGCCCGCGAAAATGGGCGGGATAGGCGGGAGAAGGAACCAGAACTACATCACCAGGATTAATATAGGCGATCGCTAAATGAGTTAATCCTTCTTTAGAACCCAGTAACGGTAAAGCTTCACTATCAGGATCAAGTATGACATTATAACGGCGATTGTACCAATTAGTGATGGCACGGCGAAAACTAGCAGTTCCTTCAAAAGGCGGATAACCGTGATTTGCGGGATTTTGTAAAGCCGCCATTGCAGCTTCTACTACAGGCTGTGGTGTCGCCCCATCCGGGTTTCCCATGCCCAAATCAATTAAATCTAGCCCTTGTTCTCGCGCCTTCGCCTTCAATTCGTCCAAACGGGCAAAAACATAAGGCGGTAGCTGTTGTATGCGTTCTGCGGGGGTAATCCAATTCAAGTTCATTCTGAAACCTCTTCACTCATTCCCCTAGTGGAAACACGATTTATCACATCTCTACTATCCGTTGGTGCAGTTGTAGAAACCATCGCTGCCATTAACTGTTCTAGTGCAACTTTAAACGGTAGTCGATGGATATCTGATTTAGGTTCTAAAGCAATTTCGGCGGCTGTTTGTAACTCTTGTAATGTAATGTTACCTAAACCTAAATCACTTAAATTCTTTGGTAGTCCAATCTCTGCATAGAACTTTAATAATTGTTGCCGTGCCGATGCCGCTAGTTGATTGCTTTGTAACATTTCTTCTAAGCGCAGTTGCACCAAAATACCGTATGCAACTTTTTCACCATGTATGCTGCTGTGTCCGGAAATGTGAGTTAAACCATTATGTACCGCATGGGCGGCAACTGTGCGACACTGCGCCCCACCCATGCCGCCAATTACCCCAGCCAGTAACACGGTAGCATCTACGACTTCTTGCCAAACCTCACTTCCTGGTTCTTTCAGGGCTGTAGCTGACTTTTGCAATAATATATCTCGTAGAACTCGCGCCTGTTGCACTGCGGAGATAATTAAGGTTTGTTGAGAATTACCACTACTCACTGATGCTTCATACCATTTTGCGATCGCATCCCCAATTCCGGCAACTAATGTCCGTTGTGGTGCTGTTTGAATTAAATCATAGTCAAGGATTAATAAGTCAGGACAGCGAGACAGCGCCACATCGTAGAGAAAAGCCCCCGACTCAGAATATACGTTAGAAAGGGCAGTCCAAGCCGCACAGGTAGCTGCTGAGGTGGGAATTGTCACCACTGGTAAATGCAATTGATCAGCGACTAATTTAGCTGTATCCAAGGCTTTACCGCCACCGATACCAATAATTACATCGGCTTGATGTTCCTGGGCTGTTTTCTTTAAAGCTTTTAAACTAGCTTCACAGCAATCTACACCATAGGAGGACTGAGCGGTGTTTCCTTTGGTTAAAATTGCTTGTAAATTGTTTTGAGCGATCTCTTGGGTCGAATTCCCGGCAATAATTAATGGACGAGTCCCTAAGCGGGTAATTTCTGCTGATGCTGTCTGCAACACTCCAGAACCACGAATGATTTTTCCTGGAGCAACCGTCAGCGTCAAGAATGAGCTAGGGGTTTGAGTAGACACAGTTTGAGTAGAAAGTTGATTGGGCATATAATTCTAGTTTGCCAAAATATTGATATTTCTTAATAAAATTTTAGACTTATGTCCAGGAATTTTCGTTTCTCTTGGCTCTAATCATGCCCATTCGTCTCAAATTCTGAACTACAAATTTTTCAATCCTGAGAATTTATACTTTTTATTTGATGGTGGTTATGTAGAATTTAGAAGAAAACTAACCACAGAGGACACTGAGTACACTGAGTCATGAGAGTTTGAGAGGCTTCGCCGTGAGCGTCAGCCGTTAGCGAAGCTTCCCGAAGGGTACGGTTTTTTGCGTAATTTCTATTTTAATCTAAATCTCATGATTTTTGTATAGTGTAATACCAAAAATATATGTGATTTTGGTAACAAATAAATGGGTTTTTTCCCTGTAGTAGGGGCGGGTTAACAGATATCATTCAACATTAACGGGGATATTGGTAAACCCGCCCCTAGTTGCTATGAAGTAGCAGAATTAGGTAATTGATCGAATTTTTCCAAGTAAATTTCGATATCCATATCCGCATCTTCACGGCTAGCCAATGTGCGCTTAATTTGACCCAAGAACAGAGGTACAGAAACCCCTGGTTCAGGATGAATAACGGTGCGAGCGCGAATCGTTAGTTGATTGTTTGAGCGTGAACCTAAGCGACCGAAAGAATAAAGGTTACTAGCCGCTTGACGTAAAGTTGCTTCTAATTGGTAGGGGGTAATATTAGGTGATGTTGCAATTACAGTTTGTGTAGAAGCATTATCATAAACGAGAGTGTATTTTACAGCGCCTGGAATGACAGTGCGACTCAGAGGAACCAACGAGAGAGCAAATAAACCACCCGTCAGCACCAGCATAAAGCCAGTTGTACCTACCAGCCGAAAGCGGATACCCCATTTGAGTATAAAAGCCAGAACGGCGATCGCACCGAATACCAGAGTGGCGATACCCGACCATTGGGCATACTGAAAAAAGTCAGATGTTGTAAGCATACAAATGGGATACTTAGGCCTATTTTACTTGATGACGGACACATCCATTTTACCGAGTCGTTGCACTTGGGCGCGATCGCCTTTAATCTTACTCATCCTTTTTCGGTAATAAAGGTGCTAAACTCACCAGTAATGCTGGAATTTCCACCGAAACCACATCCCACAGTATATCCAGGTCGATATTTTTATAATCATGCACCAAGCGATCGCGCAAACCTGCAAGTTCCTTCCAAGGTAAATGGGAATGCTGACTCCGAAATTCATTTGATAATCTTTTGGTGGCTTCTCCCATGATGGCGACCGCGTACATCACTGCTGCGATAGTTTTTGGATCTTCTGCAAATTCAGCTTTCGTCATTCCCGATACAAACAAAATCGTATTGCAACTGTAATGATTGATATCGAGCAGGGATTCCAAATCTCTATTCATCTTCATAAATAACTTTTGCAGATGAAAGAATATTCTGTTTTCGGAGCCAATTATGACTCTGTTCAATAGTCGTTTTCCCCACTAAATCAACTTTTCGACTGAGCATTTTTTCTAATTCTTCTTCAGCATCAATTAAATCTGATAATCTCCAGCGAGTATTAGTTTTGAGGGCATACAAAAAATCCACATCGCTCTCAGCATTGAAATCATCGCGTAAAATTGAGCCAAATACTGATAATTCAACAATCTGCCAGCGTTGACAAAAGGATTGAATGGCATTCATTGGTAGGGCGATTGCTAATTGTTTAACTGTTTCTGTTTCTGCTTTGGTCATAATCTCTGTAAACAATGTGTAAACTTTATTTACTGGCTATCGAATTTGGAAAATTCTGGCTATAAAAGCAACTTTCCCGATTCCGTGTATAGAGATATGTTCATCTGTGGTCAATGAATTCTTCACCGTACCGATTCAAACGAGAACTGCTATACACAACTCCCCAAAGTGCAGAGAAAAACAACCACGAAATTGTATTTAGCCTAAAATCAAATAAAGCTACGTCTACGGTGTTGAATATCAGCCATTGTAAAATTACAACAATATAACTGAAAACTATCAATTTATCTTTTTTGTCTAGATAGTTGGGTTTCTGCAACAATTCCACACCTGCAAACCATATCCAAGCCAGACAGCCAAAAAATAAAAGTGCGCTTGGTAAACCAGTTTCAGCAGATAGCATCAAAAATAAGTTGTGGGGATGACCTAAATCAATTTGCATCTGTGCTTTGTAGAGGTCGCTAAAACTGCGTAAACCCCAACCTGTCCAGGGGTGCTGCTGTGTTAAAGACCAAGCAAACTCCCATTGAGTGGTTCGCATTAAAGCCACTGGTCTATCTGGATACATTTGATCATTTAACCGCGCCCAAAAGAAAGTCGGCACAAATCGCCGAAAGGTTTCAGCCATTGGTGATGGCGCGAAAGCTGCTAACAGGACGCTAGTAATTACACTGACAACACCAGCTATAATCAGATGCCAACCTTGGTAAAGTGCATAAGCTAAACAGGCAACGATCGCGATCGCCCATCCATTACGTGAGTCAGTTAAAATTAAAGCAACAAAGCTAGTAATTACCGACAGCGTTAAAAAAATTGTGGTAATTTTGGATCTTGATCGCCATTGTTCTAACAATAATCCTAATCCCAAGGTGAAGGCGATCGCCAAATAAGCCGCAAACAGGTTGGCGTGCATAAAAATAGCAGCCATCCGTCCTGGTGGATTTCCTCCAGGTGCGAGTCCTAAATCTAATAAAATCCACAAAACCTGTAACTGGAAACTCCAACCCCCAAACATCTGCCCAAAGCCCATAATCATCAGTGGTACAGAACCAATGACGAAAATTACCGCTATTTGCCGCAATTGGGCTACTGTCTGAATTAGAGTGCTGAGTCCAGCAAAAACTAGAAAAAATGGTAATAAATTAAACAAGCCCAGAAAAGCCTGTGTTTTATCATCAGCAACGCTACAACTAATAATTAGTAATACACTTAACAGAGCAAATCCCCAATTCAGGCGACTGTGGATAACACTGCGGTATTCTAATTGGCAAGTTCTTAATGCTGCCAAAAGGATACTCACACCCCCCACCAACGGACTCAAGGGAAAAATCAGGAGTCCAATTTGGGTAACATTCCAAGGGGTTTGTAAAAGAGGGTTGGGATGATTAAAAGCTAACTTCAAGCTGGTTCCCAATATTCCCCACGGGTGAGACGAATTTGTGCTAAAGCAAATATGGTGGGAATAATGCGACCATAGTTAGTAGCGATCGCTCTCCATCCTAAATCTGCAAAAAACCAAGTCCACATCACTGGCCCAATAAAGGTAAAAACGCTTCTAACAGCCCCATAACGAGCCGCATTCATCGTCATACCCCGTCGCGCCATTTGTAGAGCTACATAGCCTTTAAATTGGTTAGCAGCCGCTTGAGAACCAGCAATTGCAGTCTGTTGAGCTACTTGATATTTAGCAAAATGAATCGCAAATTGCCGGGCTATTTGTTGCAAAACCAACGGTTGAAGAATCGAAGTAACTGCCAAAGCGCTACCACCTTTCACAAGTAGTCCCAAAGGATCACGCTGCAATAACAATGGTAAAGGTTGTTTTAGTTGTGACTGAGACAACTGACGTTGCACCTGTTGATTTAATTTTTGTTTCTCATTTTCCGGCAATTTTTTCCACACCTGCCCTAATAGATGTAAAAATAACTCAGCTTCTAAATCAACGGTTGTCAGTTCAGCAGAATAGGGAATTTTGAGATACTTACATACTTGAATTAATGCTTGACGGTAAGTTACTTGACTTGTGCGCCCCCTTAATACCGTCATCCCATCTGCTGCTAAAAACCGAAATCGATTTTCTAATGTATCTAACCAAGCTTGATGATTTTGGCTTTGAACCTCTATCGGTTCAGGTGTATGAACATAATCTAGGGGATTAAATTTACGACTAAACAGAATTGCGGTTAAATCTTGCAATTCCTCTTCTGTCGCTAACTCCAGCGCCGCCCTCAGTTCATCCAATTTCCCTTCCTCTCTGTGTGCAGGCTTTATGTACTTTATTGTACTATTAGCAGTCATTGGTCATTTGTCATTAGTCATTGGTCATTTGTCATTGGTTATGAGTTCAGTATCCGTACTCACGAATAAATTATGACCAATAGTTCCTTAGTGCTACAAGCCGCCAGATAAATCTGTGGATGGAACAAAAATCTAAAATCTAAAATCTAAAATCTAAAATTGTATGACTGATATTGCTATAATTGGTGCCGGAATGGCTGGTTTAATATGCGCCCAACGGTTAACTGAGGCTGGATATTCGGTGTTGGTTGTGGAAAAGTCCCGTGGTTTGGGGGGACGACTAGCTACACGCCGATTATATGGAACTTGGGCAGATCATGGGGCTTGTTATTTGAAGCCTAAAGGTGAATTATTCGGAAATTTTGTGCAATTGTTGCGCGATCGCCATATCGTAGAAGTGTGGGCAAATCCGACTCAACTTGATTCAGCACCCCGTTACATTGTACCTGCGGGAATGAGTGCGATCGCCAAGTTTCTCGCCCAAGGTTTACAAATCCAACTAAATCAACGTGTCACAGCTATTAACCCCACACCTGAAAATAGTTGGTGTCTGACTCTGGAAAGTAACGAACAATTAACAGCGAAAGCCTTAGTTTTAGCTATTCCCGCTCCCCAAGCTTTGACACTGTTAGCACCATTGGGAGAAGCTGTATTAGGTAGAGAATTTATCGACAATTTGGGTTCTGTAGAATTTTATCCTTCTTTGAGTGCGATCGCTGGATATTCTGCCACATCCGTAGAACTACCACCTTGGAAAGACCGGAAATTTACAGATGATCCTGTTCTGGGATGGATTGGTTTAGATAGTAGCAAACGTCCCCACCCCCAGCAACCTGTATTTGTCTTGCAAAGTAGCGCTAAATTTGCCGAACTGCATTTAGAAACCCCAGATTTACAACCAGTGGGAAAAGATATATTGCAAAAAGCCGCTCAGAGGTTAGCGCTTCCTTGGCTAGAAACACCAGAGTGGATGCAAGTACATCGCTGGCGTTACGCTTTTCCTAGTCGTCCGTGGTCAAATCCGGTATTATCTGCCAGTTCTACCATACCTTTAGTATGTTGTGGTGATTGGTGTGGGGGACATCTCGCCGAAGACGCAATGATTTCTGGACTTGCTGCATCTGGGGAAATTAATAACTACCTGCGCCAGTTACCTCTACCCAATCTGGATTTTTTCCAATTATTTACCGAATAATTTCATCTATCGCCAGACAGGTTACTCAATGTTCTAAATAAAAATTTTGCGGCTCTCTTAAAAATAGGTACAAAATTGCAGTTATTTAGGATATGTAAACAGCAATTGATCAACAATTTAAATCAACAATATAGGAAAATTAAATTAATTGATTAATCTTTTTCTACTAGCTGTTTCTCTTGATATCTAATAACTTATGCTGCGTTTTATGTATTTTTTTGATCAAAAAAAAGATCTGTAAAAATCATCATTAAAATTGAAGACATCACATATTCTGTGTTGCACAAACTTCTTGATTTTGGATAAAAGAGGAAATAAAATTTATGCAAACAGTTATTCCTACAGGTAAAACTTCAATTCCTATAGTTTGCCAATTCAAAGCATTTGCAGCAAATAAAGATGACCCAGAACCAGAAAATGGATCGAGCATTATACCTGGTTGTGGCTGGAATTCTTTTAAAAGATAAGTAACTAAACGTTCTGAAAAACCTTCCCGATACTTGAACCAGGAAGAAAATGGAGACTGCTTATTAGCTTGAAAACTCACTAATGTTCTATCTAAATAACAATTGTGAATAATCTTGAATTTAAATTTTTCATACAAAGTAATTCTTTCAAAGGAAGAAGGAATAAATAGGGAATCTTTATCTAGTAATGATAAATTTGAATTTTTCGGCATTTCAATTGTTTGTATATTTTTCTGTTTAATTAGCTCTTGAAAAAATCGTAAATTCTCCAAACATTACAACCGCCGAATAGCCACTTCTAAACCTTCACAAACACCTGTGAGAAAATCTAAATCCAAAGTAGAAATACTATCACTCGATTTATGATAATGGGGATTCCTTAAAAATGCCGTATCTGTCACCATCATTGCTGGATAACCCAAATCCCAAAACGGCGCATGATCACTGAGCCGAGTTTGCGGCACAATTAAACCACGATTCGGCACAGGTAGCCACTGACTAGGTACACCAACTTGGCGAATATGGCGACTCATCCCGATTAAGTCGCTGATTGTGCGTAAATTGCCAATTAAAGCAATAAAATGACCCTGATTGGGATAAAACCGTTCTAGAGGAGATGGATAACGTTGAGAATTAGGGGTAAAATCACGATATCCCAACATTTCCAGAGATATCATTAAACGCAGAGGTTGCCGTTGTTCATGTAACAAAGCTGCATATTCAGCACTACCCAGCAACCCATATTCCTCCATATCAAAAGCTACCAGCCGTAAAGGATATTTAATGGGTTCAGCCGCAAATTTTTTGGCTAACTCCAACAATACCGCTACACCTGTAGCATTATCATCCGCCCCTGGTGTCCCTGGTACACCATCGTAATGAGCCGCAATTAAAATTGGCGGTAAATCTTTTTTTGTCCTTCCAGCTTGACAAGGTAAATTGAGGATGAGATTGTTACAGCTTTTACCACGTACTAAAAAGGTGTGGATTTCCACACTTTCCCATTGGGCAAATTCTTGACGGATGTATTCTTGAACAAAAAAATGCCCAGCCGTCGCCATGTAAGGATCGCGTTCTCGTGCTATCTGCCGCAGATGATTTAGTAATCGCTCTTTTAAAATCAAAGCTTTAAAATAGTTGCAGGATCAACTTTTTCTGACAGGAGAAAGGGAAAAGCAACATTTATCAGGGTGGATTTCCCAACTTGAACAAACGGTAAAGCTTAGTATTTGCCGGATCAGATTTGAGCTACTTGGACATACTTAGCATTCCCAATGTTATCCTAGTCTTGCAACTAGCTACTCAAGCTTAAACTCCTCTACTTCTTACCCTAATCATGACTATCATATCATTGAAGTGTTTTCATCCAATAGCAAACAGCTAGAGGTAGTCCCGCATAATCATCATAAAATTACAAGACACGCTAGGAGAAGAGTAACGCATGGGCAAGGTAGTCGGCATCGACTTGGGTACAACCAACTCAGTAGTCGCCGTAATGGAGGGTGGTAAGCCGGTGGTGATTGCCAATGCAGAAGGAATGCGAACCACCCCCTCTGTTGTCGGTTTCAGCAAAGAGGGCGAAAGGGTTGTGGGGCAAATGGCCAGACGGCAAACCGTTCTCAACCCCCAAAATACATTTTTTGCAGTTAAACGCTTCATTGGGCGGCAGTATGGTGAACTCAGCCCAGAATCGAAGCGTGTACCTTATACGATCCGCAAAGACGAATTAGGTAATATTAAAATTCCCTGTCCCCGTCTTAAAAAGGATTTCGCCCCGGAAGAAATTTCGGCAATGGTGATGAAAAAATTGGCAGAAGATGCTAGTCGCTATTTGGGTGAAGCGGTGACAGGGGCAGTAATTACAGTTCCTGCTTATTTTAATGATTCTCAACGACAAGCTACCCGTGATGCTGGCAGAATTGCCGGCTTAGAAGTGTTGCGGATTCTTAATGAACCTACAGCCGCTTCTTTGGCTTATGGATTAGATAGAGGTACGACTGAAACTATCCTCGTTTTTGACTTGGGCGGTGGTACTTTTGACGTGTCAATTTTGGAAGTCGGCGATGGCATTTTTGAAGTTAAAGCTACCAGTGGAGATACTCAACTAGGTGGTAATGACTTTGACAAACAAATAGTCGATTGGTTAGCAGACCAATTTCAAGAAGCTGAAGGGGTAGACTTACGCCGGGAGAGACAATCTCTACAACGTCTCATGGAAGCTGCGGAAAAGGCGAAAATTGAACTTTCGGCGGTCAGCGTCACTGAGATTAACTTACCTTTTATCACCGCCACAGCTGATGGACCAAAACATCTCGAAACTCGCCTGACTCGTTCTCAATTTGAAGGTTTGTGTATTGACTTAATTAGTCGTATCCGGACACCAGTCAAACGCGCCCTCAAAGATTCTGGACTCTCTCCTGTAGATATTGAGGAAGTGGTGCTAGTTGGTGGTTCGACACGAATACCCATAGTCAAGCAGTTAGTGCGAGACTTAATTGGTATAGAACCCAATGAAAATGTCAATCCTGATGAGGTTGTAGCCATCGGCGCTGCCATTCAGGCAGGTATTTTGGCGGGTGAAGTCAAAGATGTGCTGCTTTTGGATGTTACGCCATTATCTTTGGGATTAGAAACCATTGGTGGCGTGATGAAAAAACTGATTCCCCGCAATACTACTATCCCAGTTCGCCGTTCTGACATTTTTTCTACGTCAGAAAATAACCAAAACACTGTGGAAATTCATGTAGTCCAGGGTGAGAGGGAAATGGCAGCAAATAACAAGTCACTGGGACGTTTTAAGCTCTATGGTATCCCGCCAGCGCCCAGAGGTATTCCCCAGGTTCAGGTATCTTTTGATATTGACGCTAATGGTATTTTACAGGCAACAGCTGTAGATAGAACTACCGGAAGAGAACAAAGCATCACGATTCAAGGTGCTTCGACTTTGAGTGAATCAGAAGTAAATCGGATGATTCAGGATGCTCAAAAATATGCCGATGTTGACCGAGAACGTAAAGAAAGGGTAGAAAAGCGGACTCGTTCTGAGGCTTTAATTTTACAAGCTGAACGCCAACTCAGAGAAGTGGCATTAGAATTTGGAATGCAGTTTGCTCGCAACCGTCGCCAGCGCATTGATGGTATTTGTCGAGAACTGCGGGAAAGTCTCCAGGAAAATGAAGACCGGGGCATTGATCAAGCCTATGCTGACTTACAAGATGCTTTGTATGAACTGAACCGAGAAGTCCGTGAGTATTATGCTGATGACGAAGACGAGGACTTGTTAGGGACGATTCGTGACATTTTTACAGGAGGCGACAAGGAACGCGATCGCGATCGCGATTTTTCCCGTGATCCATATCGAGAACGTGATTCCCGTGATTCTTATGGCAGGGACTACAACAGAGACTACGATAGGAACTACGGCAGAGATAGCCGTTCCCCAGTCTACGACGACAGGCGTTCTGCTCGCAAACCCACGCGACCAACCTACCAAGATAACTGGGATGATGATGATGATGATTGGTTGTAGTTAATCAATTTTAAATTTTAGATTTTGGATTAAACTGCAATCTAAAATCCAAAATCTAAAATCCAAAATTCTTTAGTCCCCAGTCCCTATTACTAAAATTAAAAGTAAAATAATTGAGCTATGCAAAATTTGCAGAATTTCCGCGATTACTACGAAATTTTAGGAGTAACTAAGGATGCATCCGGCGAAGAAATTAAAAAGGTATATCGGCGGTTAGCAAGACAATATCACCCGGATCTGAATCCGGGAAATAAAGAAGCAGAGGAAAAGTTTAAAGATATCGGTGAGGCTTATGAAGTCCTTTCTGATGCTGCTAGGCGATCGCAATATGACCAGTTTAGCCGCTACTGGAAGCAAAAAGGCTTTGTGAGCAACAAAGCACCCAAACCTAAAAGCTGGGCTGGTTCCTCAAATGGTCGCAGTAGCGCTAAAGATGTCGATCCCGGACAATTTAATGATTTTGAAAGCTTTATTAATCAAGTTGTCGGTGTAGGGGGTCGTAGAGACAGCAGAAATGGGGGTAGTAGCACCAAAACCGATCCCTTCCGTTCTCCTAATAGCCGGGTGGAGTATACAGTTCCCAAAAGCCCACCACGCACACCCCGCCGAGATATTGAAGCGAGATTAACTTTACCCCTAGAAAAGGCTTATCAAGGTGGTAAAGAACGGATTAGACTAGAGGATGGGCGATCGCTCGAAGTAAATATGCCCCCAGCTATGGTAACAGGTCAAAGTATCCGCTTACGAAACCAAGGTATTAATGGTGGCGATCTTTACTTAAAAATTACCGTAGAACCCCATACCCAATTTAAACTAGATGGGTTCAATATATTTTGCCAAGTCCCCGTGACTCCCTGTGAAGCAGTTTTAGGAGGACAAGTAGAAGCACCTACTCTCGATGGCCCAGTAAAAATGACCATCCCCCCAGGGGTCAGGACTGGTCAAAGATTGCGTTTAGCTAATAAAGGCTACCCCAACGAAAACGGTAAACGTGGCGATCAATTAGTAGAAATTCAAATTGTTACGCCCAAAAATATCACATCTGAAGAACGCGAACTTTACGAAAAATTGCGGGAAATAGAAACCTTTAAACCCCGCGCTGATTTATTAACTTAAGTGAAGTTAACACTCCCCTGCCTCAAGCTGTTTGCTTCAGCGTCTCATTAGAGAGGGGATTTTACTATCTACCTAACTAAATATTTGCTTTTTCTGAGTAATCTATATCCCACTCTTCCGTCGAAAGTTCTGCTGTTTCTATAGCTCTTAAACAAAAAGTATAAATGTCTTTTGATGATAAATTCACCTCAATAAAAGCTCCATTTTTCAGGTGACGAGTACTCCGAAAGTCTTTTTCATCCCATCCCACAAAGCGCGGGAAATTTTGCGTAATGTCTTGAAATCGCTCAGGCTCTAAATCGGCGATTTCGTTTAATGTAATTTCTAAAACATCTCGCCAACTTTTTACAGAATGTTCTTTTCCAAATATGCGGAGTCCTTTGGGAATATTACCCGACCTACTGCTTTTAGAGATTTTTACTGATTCATTACCAAAATAGCTCCAAATTTGCAAGGCAATTTCTGCAAGATATACCGCCCGTTCTTCAATATCCTCTTTGCGCCAATAAATCTTATGATCAAAATACTTATTTAATTCCAGATGACTGTTTTTAAACTGTGTTTTTTTAGCTAAAAAGTCATGATTAGAAAGGTCAGAATTGTAAGCCGTCAGTGTAAGATTGCCTAAAGAATGAACTAATAATTCATGTGTTATTTCCCCACTTTCTCCTAAATGTTCTTTCCACCATTTATTTAGGGTTTGTGGCATAATATGTTCAATTGAAAGTTTATCAAAAGATACCTGTTCCTTATGCTGAAAGGATTCTTCAATAGACTCTAAAATGAGTTTTGCCTTCTCAGAACGATTACTTCCCCCATAAAGCTTTACATCCATTAATCTCGTTTTAAAGTCAACATCCTTGGGATAATCACGAATCTGGAGCGCTAACTTTAATCTTTCTACAAAACTGTCAGAAACTAAATTAGTATCTTTACTAACTTGTGAGTAAAGTAATGCGAAAATTCTATTTAGTCCTCTGGTTTGAATATTACAAACAAATCTGCGAATAATAAAATTTTCAATAATTTGCAGAATCGCAATAAATTCTTCTTGGGTAATTCTATATTTCACCCAATCATCATAACAGTTCAATAAGAAAGGATAGACAGTAGAAACTTCTAAACGATTCAGACGATTGAGATATTTACGAACAGTTTCATTGACTTCGCGCTCCGGATGCAAAAGTCTTGCATAGTATTCCGAAAAAACCCATAAATCTTGAAGGTATGAAAGCGGGTCGCCTTTGCTAATGCGCTCCTTGATTTCAAAGTAAATTTCATTGTTCTTGACATCTACACCGCTTTTAGTCAAGTAGTGACGAATAAAGTCTGTTAGACTCTCTCCTAAAATACGTTGCATGGGTTGCCAATATTTTTCATAAACAGATTGCTGGCTCTCCACATCAATTCGCATAAAGAAATAGTTACGTATCAGGTCGGCTTGAGTCAGAGGTCTTCCCTTAGCATTTAAATTTTCAAATACTAAATAGGGATCATCTTCATTGCTGAGTACAACACTGACAATTGAGAGATTGCTACATATAACCTTTTGAATTTTGGCAAATTCTAACTGGCTTTGTCGAATTTTTCTTTCAAAAAATTGATAACATTCAGAAATATTATTATCATCAATAGGTGTTTTTTTATTAATAATATGATGAAATGGCTCACGATCTAATTGTGTGGGCTGTAGTTTGAAATAATCTAAACCTTTTTCATAGGGATTAACTAGAATGGTATTATCAATTTTTGCTGCAAGTTTTGGGTTTCCAGACTGTTCTGCTTTATCTCGCAAAGCAGAGAGAAGGATAAAAATTGTTGTTAAGCGTTGTTGACCGTCAATTAGTAAGTATTTGCTAACTCCTTCAGGCATTGATGCAGTTGGCATGGTGACAACGGAACCCATAAAGTGAGGACGAGGATGATCTATTGTGCAGAGTTCGCGAATATCATTCCACAACACTTCCCACTCAGGTTTTTTCCAGCTATAAGCTCGCTGAAACAAGGGTACAATGTACTGCTTTGTGCCTTCAATAATTTGTTGTAATTTAGTTTCTGATGCTTGCATTTGTGACAGCTACCCGATAATCTGAAATCATCCTAGGGTTAAAGTTAAAATTATACGTTTAATATGTAATAATTTGGGAGTGCGGTTCCTCACAACTACTTTACAGCAGCCCAAGCTACTGAGATTCTCAAGGAGATAAAATTTTCCAGGGATAAGGTAACGGTGGCGGTGATGCTATATCCCCAAGTTGTGGATCGTGGTAACTGGTTTGTGGTTGAGCAGGCTTTTACTTTCGATAGCGATCGCCGGGAACTGCGCCGTCAAATTGCTAATTTATCTGCTCAGTAATTGCCAAAAATGGCAGAAATATCAACTAGATTCTATTCCCCCGATGAAGCTGGGGGTTGAAATTATGAAGTTTTGCGGCGCGTCCATTCATAAAACTATTAAAATATAAAAAACTGAATTTGAGCAAAGTGAATCAAAACCGTGACTGAAAACGGAACAAAGCGACAAATCAGCAAGAATACAACATATTACGGACTGCTAGGACTGCATCCCTCAGCATCGGTGATTGATATTCGTCGCGCTTATTGGGAACTGAGTAAACAGTATCATCCAGATACTACAGAATTACCTGCTACGGTTGCGACTAGCAAATTTCAGCAAATTAATGAAGCTTACGCCACTCTCAGCAGTCCAGAACGGCGTTTAAGTTATGATACCAAAATTGGCTATTCTCGGTTTGGGGTAATTCAAGCACCAACGGATTTAAACCATCCGGTGCGTCAACCCTACGATTACTCCAAATCAATGTATCTGGATGCGAGCGATCGCCCCTTATCTGCCGGCGAAATCTTTGTATTATTTGTGTTAGGCTTAACTCTGGCAGGTTGTGTATTAGTTGCGATCGCTGTTGCTGTGATTCGTGGTGAAAGCAATATCCCAACCCAAGTTACCCAACCACAAATTAGCCATATTTCTCAAGTCTCCACCCCTGGACAAGTGAAGATTATTGAATTTTGAGTTGTTTTTTGTAATTTTCTATGCTTACTCCCGACACACCTTTATATAGTCATCCCTTACCACAAATTGAAAAGTGGTTAAAAGAGCAAGGCTGTCAACAAGATGAAAATGAGCTACATTGTTGGCGTGTACAGCGCCCTAATTGGGAAGCTCAACTGTGGCTTGATGTTGAGCAAATTACAGTCAGATATATCAAATCTGGGGAAAATGACCAAGAAATTCAACGCTCGTTTAAGTATTCTCTCAGCCGGGAAGATATAGAACAAGCTGTATTTTCTGGACCATAAAATTGAGTATTAAAAATGTGTATTACTATTGAATAAAAGTTAGTACGTTATGGTTTTTGCAGGGAAACGTCCGCAGAATTTAGGTGTTAATAACGGTAAATTAGCATCTTGTCCTAATTCACCCAACTGTGTTTCTAGTCAAGATACAGATCCAGAGCATATCATTTCACCACTGACTTTTACATCTAATCCCCAAGAAGCGATCGCCGGAGGCGGGGCTTTGCCCATCGCCAATCTCAAAGCAATCATACAATCCTTACCCAGAACCAAAATAATCACCGAAACAGAAGATTATTTATATGCCGAATTTAAAAGTGCTTTAATGGGATTTGTCGATGATGTAGAATTTTATCTAGACCGTCAGGCTAATGTCATCCAAGTGCGTTCAGCCTCACGCTTAGGTCAAAGCGATTTGGGTGTTAATCGTCAAAGAATAGAAACAATTCGCGCCAAATTCAAATAATTTGCTTGTCCATTGCTAGGTAATTGGTAATGAGTTCTATCAGTTCCCCATTCTCAATTACCTATAAATATTACTTAAAATCAAGCATCTCAGGAATTACTACTCATTCCTAGACTAACCACATCTTGGATATAAGCATTTTTAGCAGATTGTGCTGTGAGAATTTGCTGATAAACCGCCTCATAACCATCAGTCATATGTTGCAGACTAAAGTGATTTTTGACATACTCTCGGCAAACATCACGGTCTAACTGGCTTACCTGATCAATAGCAGTCACAAAATCTGCCACATTATTGCAAAGAAAACCCGTTTTTCCGTGTTTAATCACTTCCACAGTAGACCCTAGTTTCATGGCAATCACGGGTGTACCTGCTGCCATTGATTCTACCATAACTAACCCAAAAGGCTCACGCCAAGTGATGGGGAAAAGAGTGGCGATAGCACCTCCCATCAGGGCATTTTTTTGGACATGATTCGCTTCACCTAAATACTCAATTTGCTGACCATCAATTTGGGGCTTGACTTGTTGCTCAAAGTATTCTGTGTCAACCACATCTACTTTCCCGGCAATTTTTAAATGATAACCTGTTTGTTTAGCAATGGCGATCGCTAAATGTGTACCTTTCTCTGGAGATATCCGCCCTAAAAACGCCAAGTATGGAGGATTATCAGGTTGGGGATGAAATTTATAACTGTCAACATCAATGCCATTGTAAACCGTTGCTACATAGTTTAACCCTAATCTGAGTTCTCTCTGGGCGTTGGAAATACTCACAAAAGGTTGATGTTTAGCATATTGAAATATCTTTTCGTTATCAGGGGTAAAAACACCGTGTAAGGTGTGAACCGTCGGTGTTTTAGTCAGATTCGCGTAGGGTAAAGCCGGACAGCACACATGGGAATGAATAATATCAAATTCCTCCGCCCGTTCATAGACAAAGCCTAGTTGTAGCATTTCATATATGTTATGTTCCTTGACATCTGGATCGAGACGTAAAGCACGGGGATGAACGGATACAAGCTTTGCCAAACTAATAGAATCTCCTGAAGCAAATAGCGTGACTTCATGTCCCCGTCGAACTAATTCATCAGTTAGTAATCCTACAACTAACTCAATGCCCCCATATGCTGGAGGCGGTACTCTCTCAAGTAATGGGGCAATCTGAGCAATTCGCATTACAAAACTCCTGCAAAATAAGCTGAAAACGAGATATATGTCTGCTGTTTCACTAAGTGCCTGTGAAGGATTTAATTAGCACTTTGAAATCAAAAACAATACCAATTTCATAAACACTTTCCTTTAAATTTTATTACGTATCTCCCATATAAAGATATTCCTCTCAAGAAGTAAATCCCCAATTCCCACTCTTGACAATATTAAAATTTTAAGTTATACAGAACACGTTCATCAGTTATAAAAAATCACAAACATCATAAACGTGCATATTTCTCCATCTAAAACAAAACCGCGTGTCTCCTGGCAGGCGGTTTTCACAGTAATTTTATCTATATTTATGTATTTGCCTATACTGGTGCTTGGCTTTTATAGCTTTAACCAGTCGCCCTACAGTGCAACCTGGCAAGGATTCACCCTCGATTGGTACTACAAATTATTCAGCGATGAGCGAATTTTATCAGCTTTGAAAAATAGTTTGATAGTGGCTTTTTGTGCGGTGGGTATTTCGGCTGTGTTGGGAACCTTAATGGCGGTAGGATTGGCACGTTATCAGTTTTTGGGGAAGAATTTGTATCGCGGTATTTCTTACCTACCGTTAATTATTCCAGATATTGCGATCGCAGTTGCTACTTTAGTATTTCTAGCAGCCTTTGCCATCCCTTTGAGTTTGTGGACAATTATTGCTGCTCATATAGTATTTTGCCTAGCTTATATTGGAGTTGTGGTTTCTTCCCGACTGACAAATTTAGACCCCAACTTAGAAGAAGCAGCACTAGATTTAGGCGCTACACCAATACAGGCATTTATTCAAGTATTACTACCGCAGTTAACGCCTGCTATTATAGCCGGCTGCCTACTAGCCTTTGTATTGAGTTTAGATGACTTTCTCATTGCCAGTTTCACATCAGGTAGCGGTTCTAACACCCTACCAATAGAAATTTTTAGTCGCATTAGAACAGGAGTCCAGCCTGATGTTAATGCCCTGAGTATTATCCTAATTACAGTCTCTGCAATTGTCGCCTTTATCGCGGAATTTATTCGTGCTTTTGATAACAATAAATAATCTGGATAATGTACACAATTAACAGGATAAAAAACCCTTGACAAATTCCAGAGTTTCACAATATTATTTCTCTTGTGATCAAAATATATAATCTCAGAAGTACTCCTATTTAAATAGTACCTAGAACAGAAAAATCAATAAAATGTCTGCATTAATCTTTTCCCCTATAAGTATATATGCAGATTTAGCCTTGTTCAGGTTTATTTGTCTAGATATGTATTCTGAATTTGATATTATTGGGGCTAACTTTGGATAAGATGCTATTTCCTCCTCATTATGCAAATTTGCCAAAATCCCAATTGCTCGAATCCATTCAACCCTGAAGGGAATATATTTTGCATGAGTTGCGGACAAAGCAACTTTGGCAAATTCCTGAGAAATCGCTATCGCGTATTGAGGCTTTTAGGTGAAGGCGGATTTAGCAGAACTTATGCAACTGAAGATGTAGATAGACTGAATGCTCCTTGCGTCATCAAACAATTTTTTCCTCAAGTTCAAGGAACAATTCAACGAAATAAAGCCGCCGAATTTTTCCGAGAAGAAGCATTTCGGTTGTATGAACTAGGAGAAAATCATACTCAAATTCCCAGATTATTAGCTTATTTTGAACAAGGTTCCAGCTTGTATCTTGTCCAAGAATTTATTGAAGGAAGAACCCTTTTACAAGAAGTTCGACAAAAACCCTTTACTGAAGAGCAAATTTATCAACTTTTAACTGATTTATTACCAGTTCTCCAATTTGTTCATGCTGCTAAAGTTATTCATCGGGATATCAAACCAGAAAACATTATTCGCCGTGACAGTGACGGTAAACCAGTATTAATTGACTTCGGGGGTGCAAAACAAGTAACACAAACAACTTTAGCCAGACAAGCTACAGTTATTTATACGATTGGTTATGCGCCATCTGAACAAATGGCGGGATTTCCTTGTCATGGAAGTGATTTATATGCATTGGGTGTAACTTGCGTGCGTCTGTTAACGCAATGTTTACCAGTACAAAATACTTATGGAGAAATTAATGATCCTCTTTATGATGCCATGAATGGTAATTGGTTATGGCAAGAAGAATTACAGAAAAAGGGGATTACTATCAGCGAAGAATTAAGCCGAATTTTAAATAAATTATTAAAACATTTAGCGAGTGAAAGATATCAAACAGCAACAGAAGTAATTAACGATTTAAATTCTCTGAAAAAATCGGTATTTGAACCAAAAATTGTCGATATTTCTGTACCTAAATTAATCAAATTACCACCACCAAAGAAAGTCACACCTCCATTACCCCCCTTAGAAACCTTTGAATTTGAAGTAGTTACAGTAGACACAGCAGGTAGAGAAGTTAACCGTGATTTCCCTACAGCCAAGTTTTTTGCCGAAAAATTGAGCCAAACCGTAACACTAAAAATGGTATCAATTCCCGGCGGTAGTTTTATGATGGGTTCGCCAGAGTTTGAAGGAGATGCTGACGAACGTCCTCAACACGAAGTGATTCTCAAACCATTTTTTATGGGTAAATATCCCATAACTCAAGCTCAATGGAAAGCCGTAGCCGCTTTACCTCAAGTTAAACAACCTTTAAATCCTTATCCCTCAAAATTTAAAGGACATAATCGTCCTGTAGAAAATGTATCTTGGTACGAAGCTGTAGAATTTTGCGCCAGACTCTGGGAAAAAACCGGACGTGAATATCGTTTACCCAGCGAGTCGGAATGGGAATATGCTTGTCGCGCCGGAACTACGACATCTTTCCACTTTGGCGAAATGATTACTACTAATTTAGTTAATTGTAGTAGTGATACTTATGGAATGGATGTCAAAAGCAAATACCGCAAAGAAACAACCGATGTCGGCAGTTTTCAGGTAGCTAATGCCTTCGGATTATATGATATGCACGGGCTGGTGTGGGAATGGTGTGCTGATACTTGGCATAATAATTATCATGGCGCACCTTGCGATGGAAGCGCTTGGGAAGTCGGGGGTGATTTTTATCGGCGGTTATTACGTGGCGGTTCTTGGAGTTTTAGTGCAGAGCTTTGTCGTAGTGCTAGCCGTAGTTGGAATGAGTCTGATGGTGGTTTGAGAATATGCGGTTTTCGGGTGGTATTTTCCGCAGCTTCTTAGTACCGGAGTGAAGTTAAAAGTTAAACATAAACAATACCTATTTTGTTTGTCAGAGTATATTTTTTGAGAAGAGAATCATGGTCAAGAATGTGCGGGTAAGGGCATATACCAAAGTTACCAAATGGTACAATTTAATCTACGTATCACTCATTACTGTAAGTTCGATCATTGTTTTGATATGTACCGCATTAGGGATATATACAGATGTCTCTGTTGTCGAAGTATTACGTTTAGTTACGGTTATATTAGCTGGAATCCTTGCAGTATTAGGAATAGCTCGGCAGAAGCTATGGGCAAAATGGTTAGCGATTGCCATCTATGGTTTATATATTTTCTTAGCAATCGAAGGCTTGGTGAATTCGTTTTTAGCAGAGGCTGCCTTTAAACTGTTCATAAGCTCCAATATATTGGTGGTTTCAAGGGTAGGGCGTGTAGTTGCAATAGTTACATCATTAATAGGAGTTGTACTGTTACTGAAAAAAACACGACCAAAAGAAGGTTTAGAAAAAACAGAGTGAAGTTAATCAATATTTGAATCAAAAGATACTGAACTTTTACAACCACTCGTCCCAATTTGTCCGCCAATGTAAGGGAATCAATACCAACACCTGGTGTTTTGCGGCAGTGGCTGTTTTATTCTAGAAATTGTGGTAGAGCTAGGTTGATGGGGAATATGTTAACTAAACGCAAAAGTCGCAGTATTGCAGCAATTTTAGCTTTATCCGGGACGGTGACTATTTCCGGGTTACATAAGTTTTATTTGGGACAACCTTTGTGGGGTGTGTTATATGTTCTGCTGTCTTGGACTCCTATCCCCAAGGTAGCCAGTGCTATTGAGGGAGTTTGGTATCTAGCGCAAGATGAAGCGGCTTTTGATCGTCATTTTAATTTGGGTAAGTCCGCAGTTAAGCACTCACCCCAAACGAGTCATCAGGTGGAGGCGATCGCTAAGGCTGTGCGTGAGTTGGATACTCTGCGTCAAGATGGATTGATTTCTGAGTACGAATTTGAGCAAAAGCGCCGCCAGCTGCTAGACCAAATTTCTTGATGTCAGCAAAAAATATGAATTGGTTACCTTTAAACCCCAAGTTGCAAAAACTCCGCGCTAAACTCCTCAATGACCCTTATTATCGCTTACAGTCTGGGGAGGAAATTCAATTGGCGGTAAAGTTGGGGATGCGGATTGATGCTAATCAGGCGACTGTGGATGATTGGTTACGGCTACCTGGTTTGTCAATTCACCAAGCGCGATCGCTTGTGGAACTTTCTCGCTCTGGTGTTAAATTTTACTGTATTGAAGATGTGGCGGCGGCTTTAGCTCTACCGACTCAGCGATTAGCACCATTACAGCCTCTGCTCAATTTTATTTACTATGACAACGAATCTCTCGATTATCCTAGTCAGTTAGTTAACCCGAATACGGCTACGGTTGAGCAATTAGTGCAAATTCCTTTTATGGATGTGTCTCTGGCGGAAGCTGTGGTACAAAATCGGCTATCAGCTGGGAGTTACCGTAATTTGGCTGATTTCGGGCGACGGTTGGATCTTCCTGGGGAGGCGATCGCCCAGCTGATGTATTTTTTACGCTTTTGATACAATACACCAACCTCACCCCCGACCCCTCTCCTTACTAAGGAGAGGGGAGAATTGGACATTTTTCGGAATCTCAGGGATTTACTGGAATTTTAGCAAATAAACAAATAAACGAACCACAGAGGCGCAGAGAACACAGAGAAATCAGGAAGAGAGAGGTTTATTTTGTTTTATTTGTCAATCCTAAATAAAGCCTATGCGATCAGGAGGCCAAAAGCGAAATGCTGCCCGACCAATGATATTTTGTCTCGGTAAAAATCCCCAGTAGCGAGAATCGTTACTGTCGTTGCGGTTATCTCCCATGACAAAAAACTGCTCTTCTGGGATTTGGACGGCGGGAAATGGTTGATTTGGCGGTTCGGCTATGTAGTTTTCTTCTAAGGCTTCTCCGTTCAGGTAAACTTTACCGTTAGTCACGTTGAGGATTTTACCTGGGAGACCAATGACGCGTTTAATAAAGGCTTGGTCTACTGGATATCCCCGGCGTTGCAGTTCTGCGGGAGGCTGAAAAACAATAATATCTCCAGCTGCGGGGGGGTGAAAACGATAGGAAACTTTTTCTACTACCAAGCGATCGCCTGTGTGTAAAGTCGGTAGCATGGAGTCTGATGGGATATACCGGGGTTCGGCGATAAATGTTCTAATTAGGATTGCTAAACATAAGGCGATCGCAATCAAAGTTAGATTTTCTTGCCAACTACTCCATCCTTTAGATGAGGTAGCAGCTGGTTTTGCATCACTTTCGTGAGGAGTCATAAAGATTTCAGCCAGTTCAAACAGTGGGACGAATACCTTGATTATTTTGACGCTAAAGGTATGCTTTTGACATTCTCACCCATTCCCAGGGTGAATATTTGCTTTGTTTACACTTTTGTGTGAATGAAAGCGTCTGTTAATTAGTGAAATAGATAGTGCTGATACTTCTAGGTGAAAACAGAATTAAATCTCAGCAATTGTTAGCATTTTTGAGTTGATAAGAATCAGATGACCACTATGCAATCTACGTTCTGGCGTTTTTCCTCCACTGTACTGACAACATTTTGCTTGTTGGGGTTGACAGGTGCTTCATCTGTTGATGGCAAAAATCAGGATGTAGAACTGAGAATTGGGATTGTGCAACGATTTGGCGAAAATCCCCAAGTCAAGTTGCAACTTGAACCCACAGCAGGCGATCGCTTACAGTTAAAATTTACAGCAGATAATCAGCAAAAAACCTTAGTCACCCAAAACCCCGTCAAGCTAGAAACAGTCATGGAACCTTTACCCAAACTGGAGGTAGAGGAGGTAGTGGTTTTAGGTACATACCGCACCTTTGAAACGGCGGAAGACAGCGCCAAAAATTGGCGTTCTCAGGGAATCGAGGTAGAAATAGCCCAACCAGAACGCTGGCAAGTTTGGGCGAAACGGGATGTTTATAATACTCCCTTGCTGCGGCGCTTGCTATTTGAGGGCGTACAAGCGTCTGGAAAGGACATGGCGTATATCGATACCAAAATTTTGTCAGAAGTGCCACGAGTCAGTTGGGAAGTGAATGGTAAGCGTTATAGCCCCAATAATTTAGAAATTAGTACAAGTAAAAACTTAATTCGAGTCAAAAAAGGCGAAAAACTCGAAAATAATCGTTTGTATCCAGGACGGTTGACTTTACAGCCCAATGCCTATGGTACATATACTTTAGTCAATGAAGTACCTTTAGAAAGCTATTTGCGGGGAGTTGTACCTCATGAAATTGGCACAAGTGCGCCCACCGCAGCCGTGGAAGCCCAAGCAATTCTCGCCCGGACTTATGCTTTAAGGAATTTGCGGAGATTTGTAACTGATAACTATCAGTTGTGTGCTGATACTCACTGTCAAGTTTATTATGGTTGGAGTGGCACAGTTCCCCGTACCGACCAGGCGATCGCTGCAACTAGAGGTATGGTTTTAACTTATAATAATCAGCTAGTCGATGCTTTGTATTCTTCCACCACAGGCGGCGTGACAGCTTATTTTAGTGATGTTTGGAATGGTGAAGATCGTCCTTATTTACGCCCAGTCGTAGACGCTGCTACTAACTTTTGGAATTTATCTGATCTGAGTTTAGCAGATGAAACCAACTTTCGGAAATTCATTAATCGGCGGGAAGGATTTAACGAAAGCGCCTGGAATACCTTTCGTTGGAACCGGGAAACTCCCATTGATGATATTAACCAACTCTTAAAAAGATTCCTGGAAATCAAAAATAGCCCCTACGCTAAATTTAACACTGTTGAGGCCATGTCTGTAGTCAAACGGAGCAAAAGTGGACGGATTCTTAAACTGGCGGTGAAGACAGATATTGGTATTTTCACTCTAGAGAAAGACGAAATTCGCAGCGCCTTTGCAGCTCCTAGAAGTACGCTGTTTTATATAGAACCCCTCAACAAAGGCACACCAGATTTGTGGGGATATGCTTTTATTGGTGGTGGATTGGGACATGGAGTTGGCTTAAGTCAAACTGGGGCGCAAAATTTAGCTAAACTCGGTTGGTCCAATTCCCAAATCCTGCAATTTTATTATCCTGGCACACAACTTCAAAGTCTGGGCAACCAGATCAAGTTTTAGAATTGGATCAAATCTCAGAAACCGGGTTTTGGCAAATTGACACGAGGGAAACTTAGTCTTCCCAGGTACAAAAACCCGGTTTTTATCACTCAAGCAGGGGTGCAAGGGCTTACCCCCCCCGCTAGATTAGTATTAACTCTTGCCAGAAAGAGATTTTTAATTCAGACAGTGAACTCTTAGTAGAGTTCTTCTTCTTTGTGAGTTTCGATTGTACAGTCAGAAGTTGGGTAAGCAACACAGGTCAGCACATATCCGCCTCCAATCTGGTCATCGTCTAAGAATGACTGGTCAGATTGGTCAACAGTACCGCTAACAATTTTACCTGCACAGGTTGAGCAAGCACCAGCACGGCAAGAGAAGGGTAAGTCAAGACCAGCTTCTTCGGCCGCATCAAGAATATAGAGATCGTCGGGACATTCTATTGTTTGGTTTAAGCCTTCGGCTTCGCTAATTAAAGTGACTTTGTAAACAGCCATGAAGTAATCCTCTCTTGTTCAAACGGCAGTATAAGTTATTCTGAAGCAAAGCATAGGGCTTTCCTCATCAGGTTAGCAGGTACTTTTTAATTGCTTCACTTCTGATACTACGAGAAAAATTACAGCTTTTAACTGAAAATCAACCCCGATTAGTAATGAAGTTGAGTTAGTTGATAAATATAAGTTTATTTTATGTATTAAAGGCCTTGGGTATAAACCCAGAATTTCGCATATTCTAAGCGTGGAATGTTAAAAACAGAACTGGTGAGGATCATGTATAATTCAGAGGCAGCTTTGGAAACAGCAAAAGTGCGTGTAGGCTTGGTGGGTACTGGATATGCGGCAAAATTACGGGCTGAGGCATTGGTGGGTGATGAGCGATCGCATCTTGTAGCGATCGCCGGTCATCAGCCAGAAAACACAGCAGCCTTTGCCCAAGAATACCAGACATTCGCGTTAACTTCCTGGGAACAATTAGTAGAACGCGAAGATATTGATTTGGTGGTAATTTCCACAATTAACCGCGATCATGGGGCGATCGCTCGTGCAGCACTTTTACAAGGTAAACACGTAATTGTCGAATATCCCTTGTCTGTAGATGTCACAGAAGCTGAGGAATTAATCGCCCTAGCTAAGTCCCAAAATAAACTCTTACACGTTGAACACATCGAACTCTTGGGTGGCTTACATCAAGCCTTGCAGCAAAACTTAGCTCAAATTGGCAATATTTTTTATGTTCGTTACAGCACCATCAATCCTCAGCATCCCGCCCCCCGGAAGTGGACTTATAACCATGAACTGTTTGGTTTTCCTTTAATTGGGGCGCTGTCGCGATTACATCGGCTCACCGATTTATTTGGTAAAGTCTTTGCAGTTAACTGTCATCAGCGATATTGGGAAACAGAACAGGATTACTATCAAACTTGTTTCTGCATCAGTCAACTGTGCTTTGAAAATGGACTGTTAGCACAAGTAGTTTATGGCAAAGGCGAAACCCTGTGGCAACCAGAACGCAAATTTGAAGTTCACGGCGAAAAGGGTGGTTTAATTTTTGATGGCAATACAGGATCTTTGATTCAATCTGGGGAAACAACACCAATAGAGGTTGGTACTCGTCGGGGTTTATTTGCTAAAGATACAACTATGGTGTTAGATCATCTTTTTCATGGCACTCCTTTGTACGTCACCCCAGAGGCAAGTTTATATACCCTCCAGGTTGCTGATGCTATCCAAAGAGCTGCACAGACAGGTTTAACTATATTTATGAGCGATTCTGCCGCCGAAAGTTTATGAAAATCGAACCAATTGTAATTTTATCTACACGAGAACTCGACAAAATGCGTCAAGCCGGACGCTTGGCGGGGCAACTTTTACAACACCTGGAACCAATGGTAAAGCCGGGAGTGACAACACTCCAACTCAATGATGAAGCTGAACGTTGGACGCAAGCGCACGGAGCTAAAAGCGCACCTCTGGGTTACAAAGGTTATCCCAAATCAATTTGTACCAGTGTCAATGAGGTAGTCTGTCATGGTATTCCGAACGCCAAGCAGATTCTTAAGGATGGGGACATCATTAATATCGATGTCACATTGATTGTTGATGGCTACCACGGCGATACATCCAAGACATTTTTAGTTGGTACTCCTTCCCCCAAAGCCCAGAAGCTGGTAGAAGTAACCGAAGAATGTCGCCGCTTGGGGATTGCGGAAGTTAAGCCTGGGGCAAAAATTGGCGATATTGGCGCAGCGATTCAAGAATATGCTGAAGCACAGGGCTTTTCTGTGGTGCGCGACTTTGTAGGACACGGGATCAGCAATATTTTCCACACTGCGCCCGATATTCCCCATTATGGTACACGGGGCAAAGGCAAACGTCTCAGACCAGGAATGGTGTTTACTATCGAGCCGATGATTAACGTCGGGACTTGGGAAGTTGAGGTTCTAGCTGATGGTTGGACTGCTGTAACTCGCGATCGCCAATTGTCGGCACAATGCGAGCATACTTTAGCTGTCACCGAAACAGGCGTAGAAATTCTCACCCTCGCTTAAGTTCAGTTATCAGTTATCAGTTATCAGTTATCATCGGCTAACAAAGAATGTAGAAACATTCCAAACAACTGGGGCGGGGTACAAGCTCCCCCCTGCCCCCTGCACCCTGCCCCCCTGCCTCTTCCCCCCTGCCCCCTGTACCCTGCTCCCCTGCCTCTTTTCACCGTCCTAACTTATTGGGAATACCTTCGCAACCGCCGGGAATAGTGGCTCTAGTGTTTTCCCCACCCCAAGTACAGCAGTACTGACGAGTGATTTCAGGTAGACGCTGGACATTGGTGAAATCGGCATTTTCCACTACAGCGCCAGTGTATTCGCCTGTTTCGTAATTTGGTGGCTCGTTGCGACTGCGGGGTGATGCTGTTGCGACTAAACCATAGAAGAAACGAGTCCCATTTAAATCAGCCCCACCCAGATTAGCACTATATAAGATGGTGCGGGCGAGGTTGGCTTTTACTAAGTCACAATTGCTGAGATTAGCGCGAACAAGATTAGCTTCACTCAGGTCAGTCCAACGTAAATCGTTACTAGAAAGGTCTGCTGCGGCTAACATCACGCCTAAATCGATGACGCGTAAGCCTTCTAGCCGGTCTTCTTCGTAACCCCCCATACCGTCGAGAATGGCTCTTCCTAAACGGCGATCGCGTTTGAGGGGAGTGAGCAATTTAGAACGGGAGAGAAAACGGATAATTTTGGCTTTACCACTGCCATCTACACTACTAAATATCGCGGCGGTACGTCCTTCTGCGATCGCCCGTTCTTGCGGCCAATCTTCTAATAATCCTTCTTCATCTAATACCAAATCTGAGACACCTTGGAAATAGGAATCTATGGTTTGCTGCTGGGTAATAATATTTTGCTGCACTGTGAGCAGGTTTTGCTGAATTGTCAAGTCTTTGGAAATTACATATTGTCGCCATGCGACATAAACAGCAACAATCGCAATGGAAATTTGCCCCAAAGCTCCAAACCATTCTGCTAAAGTACCAGAAGCTTCCCAGCCAATTTGCTTGATCCACATCTGCAAGCGATCGCCTAAACCAGTAAACTTCAATAAGCCGATTATCCCGACTACTAGCCCCACAAAGGCGACAAACAGGGTTCTATCTTGGGACAAAAACCACTTTTGCAGCACATATTGCCACCAAGGTAATAACATTGTCAGAGATAATATTAAAGTGATCACTGTTCCCAAAATGCCCAGCAGCCAGTTATTGATTACCAGCCCGAAAAAAGTGATGGCGATCGCCACTAAAGTAAATAGTAATGCCCTCGGCTTGACTGTGAATTTACTAATAGTGTATTTCTTGATTTGAGAATGAGCCTGTTGTAAGGCATCTCGATTTTGCGGAGATTGCAAAGACGCGATTGTGGTTAAATATTCTTGGGCGGCTAGTGTTTCTGGGGTTAAGTGATTTTCATCTGTACCACTATCAAAATCCTCTGCGGGTAAAGGTTCTGGATTTGGTGGATGGGGGGAGTTAGATTCAGTCATTATGCTTACTATTTTGACCCAACAGGTTGAGATTTGTTGTTTGGGAAATTAAGATCAGATTGACATCAAGCCTTGTTGTCAAGTTTCTCTGGGAAGTTATTTAAATTGAACTTAAAATAAATGAATATATTTTGTTTCCCTAATTATGATGTTTTAGTTATTTAGTAACACAATTTACCATGTAAGGAAAACTTAATTAAAAAATCAAATATTTTTTGATAGTATGATAAAACTTCAAGACATTTGAACATTGTTGTATGAATTGTGTATGTATAGCATGGTTTTCTGGCGTTGCTTAATTGCCTCTAGTGTGATGAGTTTATTCATGGTTGGCTGTGGTGATGGGACAGGAACATCAACAAAATATGCTACTCAAGTAGTACAAGAAATTAATGTTGCCCAACTACTAACAGAAGCTGAGGCTAGTCAAAAAGCGCAAAAATTATTTGATCAAGCTAATGGTTTACTAGACACGCAAGACTACCAAGATGCTGTTCAAGTATATGACAAAGCCATAGCTGTGCAACCAAAGAATCCTGACACTTGGATAAATCGTGGTAATGCCTTAACATCATTGCAGCAATACTCAGAAGCATTAGCATCTTACGAGCAAGCGATCGCCCTTCAACCCAATAAAGATGAAGCTTGGTATAACCGGGGTAATGCCTTAACATCATTGCAAAAATACCCAGAAGCGTTAGCATCATACGATCAAGCGATCGCCCTTCAGCCAACCAAACATGAAGCCTGGATTAACCGAGGAATTGTCTTGACAAAAATGGAAAAATACCCAGAAGCATTAGAATCTTATAATCAGGCGATCGCGATACAGCCCAACAAGCATCAAGCCTATTACAATAAAGCTTGTGCCTATGCCTTACAAGAAAATATTAACTTAGCAATTGAGAACCTGCAAAAAGCCATAGAACTGATTCCTGGGAAGTATGAAAAATTAGCAAAAACTGACCCAGACTTTGATAAAGTGCGTCATCATCAGCAGTTTCAAACAATCATTCAATAATGTTTGCCATAGCAAGTATGCACTGCATATATAGCAACCGCCAAGGACGTTAGGACATAAACTGATCATAAAAGTTAGACAACGAAAGGTTTTTACCCTACGGACCACAGACCACGGACCACTCCCCAGCTATATTGGGCGAAGTTTCACGGTGCAACTACAACTTGATTGCGTCCGGCGGCTTTGGCACGGTAGAGGGCAGCATCAGCAGCTTGTATCAGGGCTATGCCTGTTGTGCCGTGCTTCGGGAAGCCTGCGATACCCAGTGATATAGTGAGTTTACCCAAATGCTGTCCGTTGTAAGCAAGAGTCAGTTGAGCGATCGCCTCCCGAATCTCTTCTGCCTTAATGGTGGTTTCCTCTAGAGAAGATTCGGGCAGAATCAGAGTCATTTCTTCTCCCCCATAGCGACAGGCAATATCTGACCCACGCACAGTCTCTTTGAGCATTGCGCCAATGGTTTGCAGCACATAGTCCCCCACATCATGACCGTAGGTATCATTGAACCGCTTAAAGTAATCCACATCAATCATCACCACACTGATGGGGTGTTGGCGACGTTGGCCACGGGCAATTTCTTGAGTCAAAACTTCTTCGAGATAGCGTCGATTATATAAACCCGTGAGGGGATCGCGGATGCTTTGATATTGTAAGGTTTCGCGCAGATTGAGATTGGCGATCGCCAGAGCCACCTGTTCGGCAACAGTGCGAGCAATTTGTAGTTTAGCATCGGGTAGGGCCGTAGAGTTATTGGTACTCAGATAAAACAAACCCAAAGTCTCACCCTGGGCAATCATCGGGATGCACAGAGTGGTGGCGATCGCCTCATCTGCCGGGATATGCTGACAGCGCAGCCCTGATTGATGGTGGTTACAAGTATGTAACCTGCCCCGCCGCAAAGCCCAGCAATCCTGGGGGTGAAAGTCCGGTGCAGATTGTAGGGAATCGCCCCAAGAGGACACCATCTCCACGCGGTTACGAGACGAATTGGTAATAAACACTGCCCCGGAACAGTCAGGAAACAAGGGTTGTAACAAACTGCACAGAGCATTACAGGCTTCTGCCACCGTCAGGCTAGCTTGGAGAAAATCGCTGATTTCGCTCAAGATCAACATTTCTGCATGGCGTTGGTCAAGGTCGGCAACCCGTTCTTGCAGTTGTTGATTCACTTGCTGAATCGCCTGTTCCGATTGTCTGATTGCCGTTATATCCCGGAAGGTGACAGCAAAACCATCTTCTAGTTTGACCGCAATATTTTCAAACCAAGACTCAATGCCATCGTGGTTGTAGTAGAATTCCCTTTTATAAGGTTTCTCTGATTCCACCACATTGACATACTCATCAAATAGTCCTTCCTTTCGGTTTCCAGGCATTTCCACCAGTAACCGTTTACCAATCAGTTGCTCCGATGACCGCCCCACCATTTGACAGGCGGCGGGATTACTTAACAACCATTCAAAATCAATAATTATCCCCTGGTCATCACGTACCGCCCGAAACGCCATAATCCCATCCAAAGAACTATTTAAAACACTCGTCAGTTGGATCTGGGAAGATTTGAGTGCCTCTTGAACAGTGACAAGTTCGGTAATGTCGGTGAGTAAGCCAGTTATCCCCATGAAGTTGCTTTGGTCATCTAACATCGGTGTAGCTGAGACAATCGCCCACAGAGGAGTTCCATCCTGACGCTGAAACTTGAAGGGATGCTGTTCCTGAATGCCCTGCTCTCGCTTTTCTAGATAGATTTGGGCTTGGGGGCGGTCAGCCAGAGCAATCAAATCCATCAGCGTAGTACCTGCCATCTGGGCCGCAGTGTAGCCCATCATATCTGCCATCCTCTGGTTTACAAAGGTGGTTTTGCCCTCTGCATCCAGCATCCACACCCCTTCCATAGTCGTTTCAATGATGTTGCGATAGCGGGCTTCGCTGGCGGCTAGTTGCTGTTCACTGTATTTGCGATCGCTGATATCTTTGAGAAAACAATAATGCCCGATGAATGCGCCCTGCTCATCGTGGTTTGTAATCATGATCACCTGCTTGTAAAACAGAGAGCCATCCTGACGCACCCCTCTGGCTTCAACATCTACCTTGCCCGTTTGCAGCATGGTTTCATAGGCCGATTCCAGAGCCTGTAAATCCTCTGCATAAACTGTCAGCGTCCATATCTGACCGATTAATTGATCGGGTTCGTAGCCGCAAATCGCCGCATAGGCGGGGTTAACGCTGATGTATCGCCCGGTAACATCTAAACGGGCAATGCCTTCCACAACGTTTTCCAATACCAGGTTAATGTGGCGGATGTTATTTTCTGCTTGTTTGCGATCGGTAATGTCAATATGACAACCAATCATCCGAATGGGATAACGACGGTAATCCCACTCAATCACCTGTCCCGAACACATCACCCAAACCGTTGAGCCATCCTTGTGACGATATCTGACTTCGTTGTAGTAGGGAATCTCCCCACGACTTTGAATATGTTCCTCAACACCGACTAATGCCCTGGTTAAATCCTCTGGAAAGATCAGTTTTTGCCAAGTGTCTGGTAAATTTGGGAGTTCGTGATCATCGTAGCCAAACATTCGTTTAAAGCCGGGGCTGAAGTATGCTTGATTGTCCCGAATATTCCAATCCCAATAGCCTGCCAAAACGATATCTAAAATATTCTCCAGGAATTTGAGTTCATGGCTGACTTGTTCAGCCTGGCGCTCCATTGCTTCTACACGCTGATGTTCAATTTCCAGTTGTTTGCGTTCACTAATATCTTGCACCGTATAAGAAAATTGCGATCGCCCACTGTTGGCAATGCCGATAAATTGAACTACAGCTGACAAATAGTAAGTGCGAACCTCGGTTTTATGTTCATATTCAAATTGAACCGGCTGTTGCATTTCCTGGCTTTGGTGGTAGTGAAACAACCAACGCTGTATATGTTCTGATGGAACTCCAATTTCACTAGCCCATTTGTGGTCGAGGGCTGCGGGAGAAACCCCAAAAAACTGGAGATTGGCCGGGTTATGGTGTGTATGGAGAATGTCATTGTCTGACAATTCCACCACTCCCAGAATTAGGGGGGACGACTCATAGAAAATGCGGAGAATCGTTGCTTGCTCTTGGAGAGTTTTTTCCACCCGGCGTTGGGCTGTCACATCCCGCAAGATGGCGCGGGTGGCAATGGGTATCCCTGCTTGATAGCGGACATTGATACTACCTTCGAGGAGAATCTTCTGCCCTGTTTTACTAACAAAGGCAATTTCCCATCGCTCAACATAGTCAACTGCTCCCGATTGCAATTCCTGGAAGATCCCTTGACAATCCCGGAGACAGTCAGGGGCAATCAGGTTAAAGATAGTCAAGGCGGCAAGTTCATCGCGCTGGTAGCCTAGAGTGGTGAGCCAGGCGCGGTTAACATAGAGAAACCGCCCATCCTGCAACGAGACGCTCTGGATCAGGTCGCTGGCATTGTCAAAGAAATCTTCCAGTTGGGCGTTGCTCTGGCGCTGCTGAAGTTCGGCTTGGTTTCGTTCAGCTTCCAGGCGTTTGCGATCGCGAATATCCCTGGCAATTTTCGATGCGCCAATTACCACACCGTTTTCATCCCGAATCGGGGAAATCGTTAACGCTACATCTACTAAGCTGCCATCCTTGTGTTGCCGTTGGGTTTCATAGCTATCAACTCGCTCCCCTCGGTGGATGCGCTGTAAAATCAATGCGGCTTCAGACTGGCGCTCTACTGGGATCAACATTGTGATTTGCTGACCGATGGCTTCAAAGGCCGTATAGCCAAGTAATTGTTCTGCTGCCTGATTCCAACTGGTGATCTTGCCATCAAGGGTTTTGCTAATAATCGCATCCTGGGACGATTCCACAATCGCCGCCAGTTGAAATTGTTCGTCTCGGCTTTGGCGCAAGGCGATTTCTGCTTGTTTGCGTTGGGTGATATCAACGCCGGAGGGAATCAGATGAGTGATCTGCCCGGTGGCATCACGCAGGGGTTTGAGGGAAAAGTCGATCATGATGCGATCGCCTCCTTGCACCTGCACCGGAATATCAAACCCCACGGATTTTCCTTGGCTAGCTTGGGCGATCGCCTCACGAATTTGTGCCTGTGCATCCGTTGAGTAGCTCCACCAGTAGGCATCAGCAAAGAACTTACCAATTACATCCTCACGGGTGAGTCCAGCGACATCCAGGGGAGCTTGGTTGGCCTCAATCAACACCCCATCCAAGGTTAATACCCCCACAAAGGTTAACAAACTATCGAGAACCTGGTGTGAAAAAATTTCCCGTTGGTGCAGTGCTGTGGCGACCTCGTTGCACTCCTCCACTTTGGCTAAAAGTTCCTGATTAGCCTGCTCTAATTCCTGCGTGCGACTTGCTACCTGGGCTTGCAAATCTGCCTTTGCGGCTTGCAACTGTACTACCAAGTCTGCTTGATAAATGGCTATCCCCACATGGACGGCAATTTGCTGCAACCCGTCCATTTCTTCAGCTAACCACGGGCGGGGACCCGTACAGTTATGGACAATCAGCAAGCCCCAAAGCCCGAATGTACACAGCACTGGAACCACCAGGTTGGCTTTCACCTGAAACCCTGCCAAAAATTCGGCATGGCAAGGTGTGAGGTTGGCAGTAGCAACATCGGCGATCGCTCGGATTTGCTTTTCTTGATAGGGTTCCAGCCAGGAGGACTCAAAGCACTCATCATGCACCACCCGATCCAGCAATGACCACTGGGGGTCAGAAATGGCTTCTACCACCACTTGACCGCTCCCATCTGGGTCAAATTGGTAGAGTAGCACGCGATCGCACTTAACAAGCTGATGCACTTCGTCAGCAGTGGTTTGTAAAATCGTTGCCAGGTCTAAGGATTGACGGATCTTGAGAGCGATTTTTGCCCCCAGGTTATCCCAATTCAAGTCAACTGAGAGAACACGGCCATTTGGGTCATGAATATTGAGATTCAAGTAATCTTTTTCACCTGTCATCTTCAGAGGAAGAAGCACAATATTGAGTCTTCATATCATTTGCAATTGTCCATCAAAAATAATGTTCCTTTCTTAATTTTTGCACATTTAGGATGCTCTTTCTCGAAATTTTCACAGAGTCTATGAGCCATTTTGCTTCAATCAGTGAAAAATTATGATTTATCAATTTATCAAAATTTATGATGGGGGGTTTAAATCCCCCACCAACGCTTACCACTTATCGGCTTTGGGTTATGAGTTTTCAGTGGTAGTTAACGCCGACATAGTAGGGGGGTTAAAACCAATTATCAATCTTAACTGATAACTGTTCACTGTTCACTGATCAGCCTCCATTGGCAGACAAGAACAAACAAAATTGCGATCGCCAAAAGCCGCATCAATTCTGCCCACATTCGGCCAGAACTTATGTTCACGCGTCCAAGGCGCAGGGTAAGCAGCTTGTTCACGAGAATAGCCATGATTCCATTCTCCCGCAATCAAACTTTCGGCAGTATGGGGTGCATTCTTCAAGAGATTATCTTGAATATCCATCTTCCCAGATTCAATGGCCGAAATTTCCCCACGAATAGCAATCAACGCCTCACAGAAACGGTCTAACTCTTCCTTCGATTCGCTTTCGGTTGGTTCCACCATGATAGTCCCCGCCACAGGCCAAGAGACAGTGGGCGCATGGAAACCATAATCTATCAACCGCTTGGCAATATCATCGATTTCGATACTCGCAGATTTTTTGAGCAACCTTAAATCTAAAATACACTCATGGGCAACTAAATCATTTTTCCCCTTATACAGCACCGGATAGTAATCACTGAGTCTGTGGGCGATATAATTAGCATTGAGAATTGCCACCTTAGTTGCATGAGTCAAACCCTCAGCCCCCATCATGGCAATATACATCCAGGAAATCACTAAAATACTAGCACTACCCCAAGGCGCAGCTGCCACAGCCCCAATCTGAGAATGCTGATTTGTAGGTACAACAGGGTGTCCAGGAAGGAAAGGTACAAGATGTGCCGCCACACCAATGGGTCCCATACCAGGGCCACCACCACCATGAGGAATACAAAAAGTCTTGTGCAGATTTAAATGACAGACATCAGCGCCAATATCACCAGGACGACAAATACCCACTTGGGCATTCATATTAGCCCCATCCATATATACTTGTCCACCGTGACCATGCACAACAGCGCAGATTTCCTGAATTCCTTCCTCAAACACACCGTGAGTTGAAGGATAAGTCACCATTAAAGCCGCCAATTGCTGACTGTGCTTTTCTGCTTTTGCCTTTAAATCATTCAGGTCAATATTACCAGATGTATCACAAGCAACTGCAACCACCTTCATCCCACACATCACCGCACTAGCAGGGTTTGTTCCATGTGCTGAGGAGGGAATCAAACAAATATTGCGGTGTCCTTCCCCACGAGTTTCGTGATATTGACGAATTACTAAAAGTCCTGTATACTCCCCTTGAGAACCTGCATTCGGTTGGAGAGAAACTCCTGCAAATCCCGTAATTTCCGCCAACCAAGCCTCAAGTTGCTGGAACAGAATTTGATAACCCCGTGTTTGGGATGGTGGCGCAAAAGGATGAATCTTACCAAATTCCTCCCAAGAAACCGGAATCATCTCAGCCGTTGCATTCAACTTCATAGTGCATGAACCCAAAGGAATCATCGATGTCGTTAAAGATAAATCCTTAGTTTCTAGCTGATGCAGATAACGTAACAACTCAGTTTCTGAGTGATAGCGGTTGAATACAGGATGAGTCAGATATGTACTAGTACGGGGTAAGGGAAGATGAGAAGATGGGGATAATTCTTCTATGCTAAACGGGAGATTGTCTGTACCTGCGAAAATCTGCCAGAGGTCAATTAAATCTTCTGGTGTAGTAGTTTCATCTAAAGAAATACCCACAGATGTAGCATCGAAAATCCGCAGATTAATATTTCGCCCTTGACAAGCTTCCAGAATAGCTTTGACCGATTGTGTACCTAAATCCACTCGCAGCGTATCAAAGAAATATTCAGAACTAATGCTGTAACCCAGTCGCTTCAATCCTGCTGCCAAAGTCACAGTTAACTGGTGAACATTTTCGGCAATATTTCTGATACCATCAGCACCATGATATACAGCGTACATACTCGCCATCACTGCCAATAACACCTGAGCAGTACAGATATTACTCGTGGCTTTTTCCCTGCGGATGTGCTGTTCACGGGTTTGCAAAGCCAGACGTAAAGCGGGCTTACCCTGAGCATCTTTTGATACTCCCACAATTCGCCCTGGAACTTGCCGTTTATACTGTTCTTTCGTAGCGAAGTAAGCCGCATGAGGTCCCCCAAACCCCAAGGGAATACCGAAGCGCTGGGTACTTCCCACAGCAATATCAGCCCCAAATTCTCCTGGTGGTGTCAGTAAAGCTAAACTTAAAGGATCGGCGGCTACCGTCACCAATGCACCCTCAGCATGGGCTTTTTCAATAAAAGCGCGGTAGTCGTAAATCGTGCCATCACTGGCGGGATATTGCAGAACAGCCCCAAAAATCGGTTCAGCAAAATCATAAGTCTGATGATCACCGATAATGATCTTAATCCCCAAGGGTTTAGCCCTAGTTTTTAAGACATCGATAGTTTGAGGATGGCAATTCTCAGAGACAAAATAAGCATTGGCATGATTTTTGCACACACCATAACTGAGACTCATAGCTTCGGCTGCTGCTGTCGCTTCATCAAGTAAAGAAGCATTGGCAATTTCCAACCCTGTGAGGTCAATAATCATCGTCTGGAAATTCAGCAGCGCTTCCAGTCTTCCTTGGGCAATTTCTGGCTGATAGGGAGTGTAAGCTGTATACCAACCTGGATTTTCCAGAATATTGCGTTGAATTACCGGAGGGGTGATACAGTCGTAATATCCCGTACCGATATATGAACGGCACACTTGATTTTTAGCAGCAATTTGTTTTAATTTTGCTAGTGCTGCATACTCACTTTGGGCTGCTGGTAACTTCAGAGTTTTTTGCAACCGAATACCTTGCGGTACTGTTTTCTCAATCAGTGAGTCCAAATTTTGTAAACCCAAAACCTCAAGCATTCGCTGGATGTCATCAGTGTTAGGGCCAATGTGTCTTTGGGCGAAATTACTTGACTTTGGACTCCCTTGATTAACCATTGGTAAATGGCTTGATTTAGGAACAGGCGGGTAATGTACCACAAGTTGAACTCCAAACGGAACTATTTCATATTTTGCAACAAATATTCGTAACAAGTGGGAGTCCGTGATTAATTCCTTCTCTTTCTTCACTTGGCGCACTTGGCGTACTTCTCCCAAAGGGAGAGGCTAGCGCCAAGGCGGTTCGTTTAAAAAAAATTGATTTTGACAAAGTGTTTGAATTATAACTGAACCATATTTTCTCAGGAATTAGGGATAATTAAGGAAAAACGTATAGCCTTCGGCATAGCTTCCGCTTAACGCGTAGCGTGCGCGTAGCGCATACCACAGAGGACACAGAGAACACGGAGTCATGAGAGTTTCACCAGAGTTTTCGCGTAAGTCTTAATTCTTTGACAGCAGATGTCTATTGTGAAGTGGGGGAAAGTGAGGACGTAGGGGGAGTAAATTCAAGAATTCTTCCCCCTGACTCTTCTACTCGCCTTCTACTAGGGCGCGATACTCATCGGCTGTCAAAGCATCCAGCACTTCATCTGCATCATTGACACGTACTTTTAAGAACCAAGCTTCCCCATAGGGGTCCTCTGCTACTTCTTCGGGAGATTCAATTAAAGCTTCATTGCGTTCTATGACTGTGCCGGTCACTGGTGAATTTAGGTCTTCCACAGCTTTCACAGATTCAATAGTGCCAAAAGTTTCTCCCTTGGTAACAAGTTCCCCAATGTCAGGTAATTCTAAAAATACGACATCCCCCATTTGGTCTACGGCAAATTCAGTAATGCCAATAGTGCCAATTTCACCATCTAGCCGCACGTATTCATGAGTATCCAGGTATCTAAAATCCTGCGGATATTCAAAAGACATATTTGTTTTCCTTCGGTATCAAAATAATTGAGATTGAGTAACTCAAAACACATTATCAGCTAGTGACACGATTTTTGGAGCGATAAAAGGGACGTTTTACTACAACACCTGGGTAAACTTTGCCACGAATTTCTACAGATAGCTGTTCACCCACCTTTGCAAGGGTCGTGGGAACGTAGGCTAAGGCTATGGGATAACCCAATGTAGGCGATAATGTACCACTGGTAATTTCTCCCACGACTTCATCGGCTGATAAAATTGGGTAGCCATGACGGGCGATATTACGCCCTGACATTTGTAAACCGATTAATCGCTTCTGCACTCCATCGGCTTTTTGCTGTGCTAAAACTTCTCGCCCGATAAAATCACCTTTGGTATCGAGGTGAACTACCCAACTCAAACCTGCTTCTAAGGGGGTGGTGGTATCGTCGATATCTTGTCCATAAAGCGCCATTGCTGCTTCGAGTCGCAGGGTATCTCTAGCACCTAGTCCGCAGGGGGTAACGCCAGCTTGATGGAGTTTTTCCCACAATTCTACTCCCACATCTGGATCTAGCATGAGTTCAAAACCATCTTCGCCGGTGTAACCTGTGCGAGCGATAAAGGCAGGTTTACCCAGTATTGACGCTTGGAGGTGTCCAAAGGCTTTGATTGGTTCTAAATCTTCTTTAACTAAGGGCTGGAGATATTTAACTGCCTTTGTCCCTTGCACAGCAATTAACACTTTTTCTGGTGACAGGTCTTGAAATTCCACCTGATTTAAATCAAGCTGTTGCAATAACCATGCTTTATCTTTAGCTGTGGTTGAGGCATTGACAACAATTACAGCCTGTTGTAAACCAGTGGTATTTTCACCCTGATAATAAACAATGATGTCGTCAATGATTCCCCCTTGGGGATTTAACAATACGGTGTATTGCGCTTGACCTGGTTGCAATCGATTCAAGTCTGAAGGTACTAAACGCTGAAGTTGGTCAATGAGGTGTTTCCCTTGGAGGGTAAATTTGCCCATGTGGGAAATATCGAACATTCCAGCAGCGTTTCTCACGGCTTCGTGTTCTTTGCTAATACCAGTAAATTGTACAGGCATTTCCCAACCACCAAAGCTGGTAAAGCGGGCTTTGAGTTCTGCACTCCTTTGATATAGGGGGGTTCGCGCTAGGGCTTGGGTGATATCTTGTTGATTAGCCACAGGTATTTTTGCGATCGCACGTCAATATCTATATATCCTAAGAGATGGTTGATAGTTTGACAGGCTGGTATATTTAGACGTTCACTATTGAATAGTGCAATTGTTGAGTTTTGTTAATAAAAGATTATGAAGTATAGGCAACTACTGGCTAGCTGTGTTTTAGCTATGGTTCTGTTTTTGTTTCCCCTCTCGGCGCAAGCTGCTAGTTCTTCTAGCGTTAACAGTTATATGAGTGAGGAAGGTGAGGTTAAAGATTACTCTGGTCAAAACTTGGTAGGATCTGAGTTTACCAATGTGATTTTAGAGAATACTAATTTTAGCAATGCTGATTTCCGTGGCGGTGTGTTTAACGGTTCTCGGTTGGAGGGAGTAAATCTGCATGGTGTAGATTTTAGTGATGGTATTGCCTATTTAACACAGTTTAAGGGTGCTGATTTAACTGATGCGGTATTTACCAACGCCATGATGTTACGTTCGGTGTTTGATGATGTTGACATCACTGGGGCTGATTTTACCAATGCAATTTTAGATGGAACGCAGATTAAAAAACTCTGCACTCAGGCTAGTGGGGTGAATTCTCAGACTGGTGCGGATACTCGCGAGTCTTTGGAATGTAGATAAAAATTCGGTTGAATACGGAACCAGGCGACTGGAAGTCGCAGCTACACAGACAAAACCCGCCTACGCGGGTTAAAAATACTTGATTTTTTCTTAGTCCGCGCAGGCGGACTTTGTTTGTATAGCCGCGATTTCAATCGCCGGGGCTAGGTACTTACAGAACCTGTTTTAAGAAGGATACTAAATCGTTAGGTTGTAATGATTTGAGGGAATATCCCATCTATTGCTGTGCCGTTGCATCAGATGGCGTGACAATTGTCGCGGGGGATAGTTCCGGTAGGGTGCATTTTTTGCGGTTAGAGAGGTGTAATTCGTAGTTCGTAGTTCGTAATTCGTAATTCGTAATGAAGAAACTACATAAGATTATGAATGAGCGATAATTTCATTGATGGTAATGTTTACATCGGGAAAGGCTGTAATTGATAAACTTTGACCGCAAGTGAATTTTTGCATTACTTGATAACCTGCGGCTGTTGGTTGTTGATAAACTTCGACAATTTGGGCGTTAATATCTATTAACCAAACTTCCATGATTTTGGCTTCTGCATATAAAGGAATTTTCTCTTCCCGGTCATACATCACAGTGGAATCAGCTACTTCGATTAATAAAAAAATATCCTGGGGTTGGGGGTGTGCAGTTTCATAAAAATCATCACGGGGTTTGAGTAATGCTACATCTGGCTGCGGTTCTGATTTATTGGTCAAAATTATCGGATCTTGAATAGCAATGAGAACTCTATCCCCTAACTTACTATACAAAAGTTTATTTAAACACTTCACGCAAGCTGCGTGTTTTGTCCCTATGGGTGACATTTCAATGATTTCTCCCCGTATTAGTTCCACTCGGTCATCTTCTCTGAGAATTCCCGACTCAAGCATCTGATGATACTGCTGGACTGTGAATTTCCGTCTTAGCAATTGTACAGACATGATTACCTCCACTGTTGCCTGACCCTTATAATTATGATCTAAATTATGAACTCACAACCCAAATCACCTACTTCTAATCATCCCAGAGGACAGCCAAGGGAGTTTGAGCAAATCATTCACGAAAAAAGCCACAATTTTGTCGGTCGTGATTTTGTGTTTACGGCTATTGATGAGTTTATTCACCGTTACAACCGGGGTTATTTCACCATTATTGGCGCACCGGGTAGCGGTAAAAGTGCCATCCTCGCTAAATATGCAATAGATCATCCTCACGCTGTCTATTACAATGCTGAAGTTGAGGGGAAAAATTCTGTTGATGAATTTCTCAGGGTTGTTTGTCAGCAATTAAGCCACTGGTTGCATAGTTTAAGAACCCCACCCCAGCCCTCCCCGCAAGGGAGGAGGGAGCAAGAAGTTGAGTTTTTGAGTTTGTCTGGTGTTCTCCAGGAAATTAGTGAGCAGTTGGACGCTAATCAAAAACTGATTATTGCTATTGATGGGTTGAATTGTATCAACCGTAATAGTCAACCCCCTGGGACAAATCTGTTTTATCTGCTATATAAAACCTAGACAAAACTAGACTTTACTTTCTACTTCAACGGGAGCATGGGAGCAGTTATCCCTCAGTAGACTTTCACGCCTTAGCCAGACGCGATTGTGTTCCAATTAAGTTTCTGAAAAAGACTACCACCATCATTGCTTGGTTTTCGCGTCGGCAATAGTCTCAATTCAATACTTGATATCACCGTATTATATATCAAGTAGTTGATTTTTTCCTAAAATATATATTGATTTTTGTCAATATAAGTATAGTTTTGTCTATGAAATTGTCAACTTAGGACTTGCTCCCCCGCTATCTCCCGGATGGGGTCTATTTTCTGCTGTCTCGTCGTCCTTTTTTACGGGAAAGGTCGGGTTTATTAATTGAAGCGCCTTCACAATGTCTGGATTTGGCAGATCATCCAGAGGAGAATGGGCGGGATGTTCAAGCTTATATTCAAGGGAACCTAACCCCCCTAACCCCCCTTCCCTACGAGGGAAGGGGGGGAAAAGATGATGAGAATGATCCGCGTTGTGTCTTTCCTTTCGAGGGAATGGGGGGACAAGAAAATTACTCCCCTCTCGTTGCTGGGGAGGAGTTGGGGGAGGGGTCAAATCTGAAATCTTGGCTGAGTAATCACCATATCACTGAGCGGGAATTTTGCGATCGCCTCACCACTTCCAGCGAAAATAATTTTATGTACCTAACTCAAATTATGGGTGCAATTACTGATAATCTTTACTCAGAACCCTTTGAATACAATCAACTTCCCCCGGCTTTAGCAGCATATTATCAGCAACATTTACAAATGATGCTTCCACCTGCACAACAGCAGGAATTAAGCCACGCCATTCTGAATATATTAGCAACACAACAGCAACCAATATCAGCAGAGGCGATAGCGCAAGCGCTGACTTGTCAGTTCGCTGACATTCTCGATATCGATGAATTTACAGTTGAGGAAATACTAGAAAATTGGCTGGAGTTCCTGCAACGCCGAAGAACCGGATATCAAACCCAGTACCAACTTTACCATTCCAGCTTTCGTGACTGGATTATTCAAATATGGAGCTAAGCGGATTCGAACCGCTGACCTTCTCAATGCCATTGAGACGCGCTACCAACTGTGCTATAGCCCCTCGGATTCTTATCTATATTCTCTTAATATTTTAACTTTGTCAAGCCTGATTTATTAAATGTAAAGTATATCTTCTGTTACACAGGATTTGTTAAGAGACTTGTAACAAATAGGTCATACAGTGTCCCATGAGGAAATAAACTACCAACATAGCAGCAGCTGCAAGGGCTACCAATGTCCCAGCCAGCATTAGAGAGAACTCTTTATGCTCTACGGCTTTTTCCATGAGGTGCAGCGACCATGCTACCAGCGCCACGTCAAATAGTAAAATAACAATCAACATAATATTTCTTAATATTTATTCATACTTGTAAACCAATTTTAACACTATTTTAGAGAACTGTATCTAACTGATGATGGATGTGGTTAAATTTTGATGCAGTTTTTCAAATCAAGCACACAACCGTACTGGTACTGAATGAGCGTGCAAATAGTTCTTTATTTCTGCAACGCTTAATTGTCCGTAATGCAATAGTGATGCTAGTAATGCAGCTTCGGCTTTACCCTCAGTTAATGCTGTATAAATGTGTTCACAATTACCAGCGCCGCCAGAAGCAACCACGGGAACTTGCACAGATTCAGCGATCGCTCTTGTCAGCCCTAAGTCGTAGCCAGCTTGAGTACCATCAGCATCCATACTTGTCACCAGTAATTCCCCTGCACCTCGTCTTTCCACTTCCTGCGCCCAACGTAAGGCATCTAAACCAGTATTTTCTCTACCACCTCGCACATAAACATCCCAGCCTGGATTGTGAGGATCAATCCTGCGTCTGGCATCAATTGCAACCACTATGCACTGATTACCAAAGCGATCGCTTGCCCGATTTATTAAGTCTGGGTCACGTACCGCCGCAGAATTAATACTAACCTTGTCAGCGCCGGCTCGTAACAAAGCTTTAACATTTTCTAAGGTTTGAATTCCACCACCCACAGTTAAGGGAATGAAAACCTGTTCAGCAGTGCGGTACACCACATCAATAATCGTATCCCGGTCTTCATGAGTCGCCGTAATATCCAGAAACACTAACTCATCAGCACCGGCTTCGTTGTAAACCTTTGCTAGTTCCACCGGATCACCTGCATCCTTAAGGTCTACAAAGTTAACTCCTTTTACAACCCGTCCCGCCTTCACATCTAAGCACGGTAAGATTCTTTTAGATAACATAATAACTTTTTCACTCCTGGGTAATCGACTGGAATTTAATTCTAATTGGACGCGTGTAGTTCTCGCCGAAAATTTTTGCCCCTGATCTCTTATTTACTCGCAGCCATTGCGGCGTAGATAGCCCTCAAACAGTCCTCAAGTCAAAGTTGATAGCTGAATTATGGCGATAATCTCCTCGAAAAAACAGCCTCAAGAACCCAACGGACAACCAAAGAAGCCCCGTCGGGAGTCCACCCCCGCACCTGCAAAGGAGAACATTTTGCAACCGGAAGCTGCTACTGACGAACAAGGGAAGCAAGAAGAGAGTATCAGACCTCAGCAATTTGCTGATTACATTGGACAGAAAGACTTAAAGGATGTGCTAGATATTGCCATCAAAGCAGCTAAGTCAAGGGGTGAGGTGCTGGATCACTTGCTGCTATATGGACCTCCGGGATTGGGTAAAACAACAATGGCAATGATTTTAGCATCAGAGATGGGAGTTGACTACAAAATTACCAGTGCGCCCGCGCTAGAACGTCCCAGAGACATTGTAGGGCTACTAGTGAACCTCAAACCCGGAGATGTCCTGTTTGTTGATGAAATTCATCGTCTTTCCCGGATGACAGAAGAAATTCTCTATCCAGCGATGGAAGATTATCGTTTAGATATTACCGTGGGGAAGGGTGCTGGCGCTCGCATTAGAAGTATACCACTGAACAAATTTACGCTGGTGGGGGCGACAACCCGTGTCGGGGCGCTGAGTTCACCTTTGCGCGATCGCTTTGGCTTAGTTCAGAAGTTGCGCTTTTACGAGGTTGACGAACTCACCAAAATTGTGTTAAGAAGTGCCGACTTCCTCAAAACTCCTATTGCTGAAGATGGGGCGACAGAAATTGCTCGTCGTGCCAGAGGTACGCCCAGAATAGCAAATAGATTACTGAAGCGGGTGCGTGATTACGCGGAAGTTAAATTATCAGGTGAAATTACCGAAATAGTCGCATCGGAAGCATTGCAACTATTTCAAGTCGATCCCTGCGGTTTAGATTGGACAGACCGCCGAATGCTGAGTGTGATAATTGAACAATTCAATGGTGGTCCCGTAGGCTTAGAAACAGTTGCTGCCGCTACAGGTGAAGATACCCAAACCATTGAAGAAGTTTATGAACCTTACTTGATGCAAATTGGCTATTTAAGCCGGACTCCCCGTGGACGAATCGCCACCACCTCAGCCTATAAGCATTTAGGTTTTAAGCCGCCTAATGAACAGTTATCCTTATTGTAGTTAAGGAAATGGGAAGAGGCAGGGGGGCAGGGTGCAGGGGGGAAGAGTCAGAGGTTATTAATCGCTTTTCAACAGTTTTAAAGGTAAATATATCGATGATCAAGTTAATTGGGATTGTTTTGAGTTTGTTGCTGGTGTTGGGCTGGAGTACACCAGTTCTGGCAGTATCCGAAGTGCCTAGTATTACTCAAGAACAGTTAGAAGAAGGCAATGAAATAGCGAAAAAGGCTTTAAAAGCGACGAATAAGGGTGATTTTGCCACGGCTGAAACTTACTGGACACAGATTATTGAGCAGTTTCCCACTAATGCAGGCGCATGGAGTAACCGGGGAAATTCGCGGGTGAGTCAGAATAAGTTGCAAGCAGCATTGACAGATTATAACCAAGCGATAGAATTAGCCCCTAATGCCACTGATCCTTATTTAAATCGGGGTACAGCTTTAGAAGGATTGGGAAAATGGCAAGAGGCGATCGCGGACTATAATCATGTCTTAGAACTTGATCCTAATGATCCGATGGCATACAACAATCGGGGTAATGCCAAATCAGGATTAGGACAATGGCAAGATGCGATCGCGGACTATCAAAAGTCAATGGAAATTGCCCCAAATTTTGCCTTTGCGCGGGCTAACTACGCCCTCGCCCTTTATGAAACTGGTCAAATTGACGCAGCCATCCACGAAATGAAGAACATAGTCCGCAAATATCCCCAATTTGCCGATATGCGTGCCGCCCTCACAGCCGCTTACTGGGTAAACGGTAACCAAGGCGAAGCTGAAAGTAACTGGGTAGCAGCTTATGGGCTGGATAACCGTTACAAAGATATGAACTGGGTAACAAATATCCGCCGTTGGCCTCCCAGTATGGTGGCAGCTTTAGATAAATTTTTGCATCTTCAGTAACTTACAGCACTTTGCAAGTCAAGAAAGTACACATAATTAATATTATAAATATTGTGGGGTAGGGCAAAGATGCCCGCCCTTGTGTACCTCACTCAGATGAAATGTGTTGTATTAGTGGGCATGGAGCGATCGCACCACACCCCCATCGTTTTAAACTGAAGTAGTCTCAGGGACTAGCTGATTTTGCTGCTAGATAAATACTAGACAAAGCTAGACATTTACTTCTTACGTCAAAGGGAGCATGGGAGCGGTTATCCCTCGGTAAGCGTTCAAGGTTTAGCCAACCTCGATAAAACTATTGCTGCGTTTAAATCTCTGTCCATTGAATGCCCACAATTTTGGCAATTGTAAACTCTTTCTGAAAGTGGCATATCTTGAATATGTCCACAATTGGAACAGGTTTTGGTCGATGGAAACCAACGGTCAGCAATGATTATTTCACAACCAAACTTCTTAGCTTTGTATTCTAGCTGACGCTTGAATTCATAAAATCCGCAATCAGCAATTACTTGAGCTAATTTATGATTAGATAGCATCCCTGAAACATTCAAATTCTCTACGACTATCTTTGCGTGGTTTTTGCATAAGTAAGTAGTGATTTGGTGAAGGGTATTCTTTCTCAAGTTAGCTATCTTGGCATGGTGTCTAGCTAATGTAATTTTAGCTTTATACCTATTGTTGGAACCCTTGATCTTTCTGGCGAGTTTCCTAGAAAGTCTTTTAAGTTTTCTCAGGTTAGTTTTGTAGTGTTTGGGGTTAGGAAATACTACACCTGTAGAAAGAGTAGCTAATTCTTTTACCCCAATATCCACACCTACAACTTCATACTTTTTAAGGGTTGGTTCATGCTCTTGTTCATAAGCAAAGGCGATAAACCAACTGTCAGCAGTACGAGATATAGTGATTGATTTACAAGTGGTATGCGGTAAACCTTCGTAGGTCTTTATCCATCCAATTGTAGCCAATTTTATCGACTTGCCACCTACAGGTATAGGCTTTCCACCTGCATCAATAGTGAAAGAATCATTGCGTCCTTTCTTCTTAAAGTTAGGGTAATCACTCTTAGCACTGAAGAATCTAGAGAAAGCATCCCCTAAATTATCAAAAGCATATTGAGTTATTTTCTGACAAATACCTTTTTCTTTAATCCAATCAAATTCTGTTTTTACATGGTTATTAAAGAACTTTTTTAGTATATATTTATTGGGCTTAAATCCATCTTTGTAAAGTTGTCTCCAAGTAGCAAGACCCCAGTTATAAGTAAACCTCGCTATTCCTGCGTGTTTACTCATGATTATCTCTTGAGCCTTGGTTAATTTCAACTTTGTTTTGATGGACAAAAGCATTGTTCGACCTTCAACACTGTATTTCTTGTTTGTCCAACTCTGCCATGTCATGTACTGGTTTGTCAATGGCATTCTTGAGATTGGTTTTAATCTCTTTAGAGTAATTTCTTAGCCCGTACAATCTACAATAAAAGCAATGAATGATAGCCATTAAATCCTCTACTAATTCCTGTTGAGGAGATAATGATTCTTGATTAGCTACAATTATTTCGCAATTAACAGAGTTGGATAACTCCTGTATAAATTCAAAAGCAAAACGACACATTCTATCCTTATGAGCTATGACAATAATTGCGATTTCGCCTTGAAGCATAGACATCATAATTGATAAGAACTTCTTTCTTTTAAAGTTCAAGCCTCCGCCAATTTCCGATACCCATTCGTCAACAGCTAAACCCCTATTTAAACAAAATGTTTCCATAGCGGTGATTTGATTCCTCAATTCCGGTTTCTGTCCATTAGAAGAAACGCGACAATAAACGATATTTTTACGATGTTGCTCTGTGGGTTTTAATCCCTGAATAATCAATAAGTCGTTCTCTGTATAAAACCGATGCCCCGATGGTGTTCTTTTTGCTGGTAATTTTCCAGAATTGTCCCATCTTTGTAGTGTTTTAACAGAAACTCCAATTTTCTCGGCAAATTCATGTGGTTTAAACATAAATACACTTAGATATTTGTCTATAAGTGTATAAGTATGTCTATTTAATTGTCAACTTAGGATAGCTCACGCCTGCCCTTCACAACCATCTGCACACCTCCTTTAGGCCCAAACAGTAAGCCCTTACGCACTGGTAGCACTGGTTGAGTATTCGCCAATTCCATTTGCCAATTAGACAGCACTGTGGCTAACACCAGTTTCATCTCAAATAGGGCAAACGCCATACCAATACAGCGACGATTACCACCACCAAAAGGTATAAATTCTGAATTGGAAAACTGCCTTTCTAAAAAACGCTCTGGCTTAAATGTCTGGGAATCAGGATATAAATCTTCCCGATGATGAGTTAAATAAACACAGGGGATTAATAACGTCCCAGGCTCAAACTGATATTCCCCAATTTGTAGCGGTGATTTGACTAATCGACTCAAAAGCAACATCGCCACTGGGTAAAGACGCAGTGTTTCCGAACAAACTGCATTCAAATAAGGTAAGCGAAAAATCGCATTAGGGTCGGGTTTTTCTCCCAAAGTGTCTAACTCTTGCAATAATTTCTCACGCACCTGCGGCTGATGGTGAATCCAATACAAAGCCCAACTCAGTGCTGTAGCAGTAGTTTCGTGACCTGCGACTAACAAAGTCATCAACTCATCACGTAACTCCAAATCCGTCATTGGCTCACCCGCCTCATCACGAGTTGCCATCATCAAAGATAAAATATCAGTCCGGGATGAATCAAGCTGTGCTTTGCGTTCTTGAATCTCAGCATAAACGAGTTCATCAATTTGCTGCCGTAAACGCAGAAACTCTCCCCAAGGACTCCACGCCCCTAAATCCCGGCGCAGTGACGGGAACATCAGCAGCATTGACCGTAAAAGAGGTTTTTTGGGATTGAGGATAGCAATTAAAGCTTCCTTGATTTTTTCGTAACGTGGCCCTTCAGCTAGACCAAATACAGCCTTTAAAATTACTTGAAAGGAAATGGCTTGCATTGATGACAGCACAGAAACTGTTTCACCAACCTGCCATTTATTAGTTACTTGCTGGCTAATATCACGAATTAACTCACCATAAGCCAGCATTCGTTCACCATGAAAAGGCGGTGTTAATAGCTTGCGTTGTCGCTGGTGAGGCTTACCATCTAGGGATAGTAGTGATTGATTTCCCAATAAAGGCGATTTAAACCCAGCTGCTGCACCTGAGTCTAAATATTTGGGGTCGGTGCTAAAAATCTGCTGAATAGCTTGAGGGTTGCTGACGAATACTTGAGGAGTAGAAAGTGGTCCGACGCGGATGGTGAAAATATCACCATAGTTTTTAGCACAGTCTTCCATGTATTCCAAAGGGCTAGTCAGCCATCGATATGTCTGTAGCCAAGGGTGATTTTTGGGACCATCAGGTAGTTGAAGTGCAGGCATTTTAATTATTTTTCCAATGATTTGAAGCAAGAATAGTATTTATTCGCCACTAATTCATGCACCCATTGCTTGATTAATTTTAGCTAATTCGTAATTCGTAATTCAGGAAAGAGGTTTTTACCTTTTTCCTGACTACCTATCAGTACTACTTTTGTAACCAGACAGAGACTGAACCACCTGGACAGAAGAAATTTCCCCATCCATCATTGTTGGTATAGACTATTTCCTGAATATGTCCGGTAGCATCGTAAAACGCTTCATTCGGTCGAAACATATTCATCCACTTATTGCCGGCTTCACTGTTGGTCATCACCACAGCCATTGCTCCTGGATGTTCACTGTTACCCAAGCGCGTCCAACCAATAGTATGAGGATGATCAAAGTAATCGTGTTGGTCGCCAAAACCGTAGTCTCTACGTGCGCCGAGAAACTTATCAATTAAGAAGCGGTGAGAGTAAAGAGTAGCATCACGTCCTTTGTCGTGATATTGCGCTCCGTAATAGTCTGCATAAAAAACGCAAGGATAGCCTTCACGGCGCAGCAATATGAGTGCATAAGCTAGGGGCTTAAACCAAGGTTCAACGGGGGACTCTAGGGATTGACAGGGTTGTGTATCATGGTTTTCCACAAAGGTAACAGCTAAAGCTGGTTGTTCCTTCGCTAGGGTGCGGTTAAATATTGTCCGCATATCGAAACCACTACCTTGACGACTAGCTTGGTGAAACTTGAAATGTAGTGGTACATCAAACAACGACATTACCCCTGTAGTAGCTGCAAGATAACCGTGCAGTTCATCGATATTTTGAGACCAATACTCTCCACAGCTAAACAGTTGTCGCTGACTAAAATGAACTCGCAGATGATTGAGCCAATCGCGGAAAAATGAGGAACGGATATGTTTAACAGCATCAATCCGAAAACCATTTACGTTTGTGGTATCAACAAACCAACGCCCCCAATACATCAACTCGCCGCGCACGGGTTCCTCACCCATATCTAAGTCATTTGCTAACAAATAGTCATAGTTGCCATGTTCCGGGCTGACTTCTGTCTCAAACTCTCTGTTCTTAATGCGGTAAAGCTTATCAGCCTTTTGAGTGCCTGCATTGTAAGACAATGAATCAAAACACCACCAATACCACTTCATGCTGGAGTATTTATCTCCGCGACCGGAAAAGTGAAACTTCGTATAAGCATCAATTTCATACCAATCGCTGACTGGGCGGTTACGGTCATTCCAATCCATTTCCTGCGCCCAGATGCGTTCTGTTTCGTCTCCACCATCTTTATGATTGAGAACTACATCACCATAGATGTGCAAACCAGAACTTTGAGCGGTTTTAATGGCTTCTAGGTATTGTTCACGTGTACCGTATTTTGTCCGAACACTGCCTTTTTGATCGAACTCACCCAAATCAAACAAGTCATACACACCATAGCCGACATCATAACTGCCACCACTGCCTTTGTAAGGTGGCGGCAACCATAAGGCAGTAAAACCTGCATTAACTAGCTCATGAGCTGTTTTATCTAGCTGGTTCCAGAGATTACCATCATTGGGATTGTACCAATGGAAGTACTGCATCATTACGCCGTTGCTCATGCGATCGCCTACTTATGAAGTTTTGAGTTTACAGAGTTTTTACAACATCTCTGGTGCTAGCATATGTGATTTTTTTCACACATCTAAACATCACCCAATTTTCTTTATGTTTCAATAGCAACTTGAAATAATAGATAAGTAGGTAGGCTAATAGGGGAAAAAGGAAAAATTTTGGCTCTGATTTTCCTTCGTCCCGTTCCCTATCCCCTTATCCCCATTCCTTGTAATAATTCCTGTACCTTGACCGGATTTAGTTGTTCAACGTTACTTAAAACTATGGCTGCACCTGCTGCTAGTAGTGTTTGACTATAAGCATCACTATGGGCGGCTGTTTCTTGTACGTGCGGCGGTAAAATGCCTACACCAATCCAAATCCGGTGAGGATGCATCTCTCGCGCTTTCCTGACGGTATACATATCAGCTACGGTATCTCCCACGTAGATAATTGCTGACATCTTGTTTATTTCTGTCTCTAACAAGCCAATAGTGGCAAAAAGTCCTGTGGGGTCTGGTTTACCTGGTGCATCTTCCATTGCAATTAATACTGGCGACTGTAAACCCAGACGTTTGTGTAAAACATAGGTAGCAGAACCACGGGTAGCACCACTGAAAAATCCCCAGTAAATTCCTGCTTCTGTGAGTTGTTCTAAATAACTGGGCTGTAATAATAAAGGTTCATCACAGATATACCCATTCCAATTTTCTGGGTCGGTTCCTCGATAACGAGATTGAAAAAAGGCAACTATGGCGTTGTAATCTAGTTGCAATTGCTGGCGAGTTTGTCCAAGGGTTTCAAAGTGGCGGTAAATAAATTCTTGGGAGGCTTCCCAATCATTATTCCAGAGTCCTTCGGATTTTAGCTGGTCAATGTCTACTGGCGTGGGACGATAGGCTGTGTTGGTAAAATGCTCTACAGTGTCCGCCAGCGCTCGACGATAGGAATTGCCGACATCGCGCACAACGCCGTCAATATCGAAGATGACAATCGGTTTGAGTGAAGATTTTTCTGTCATGAAATTGGGAGATTAAAGGAACTTTTAAATTTTAATCGGTGATGGTTGAACAATTTGCGATGACTATTTGGTCATCAGGTGAGGTATTGAGTTAGAATAAGCGATCGCACAGCACATAAAAGTGGGCATCATTTCCACCCGTGCGATTAGCGACTTAGTAATAATCCCCAGATATTCCCCGGAGGTGTGATTGACCCAATTTATTCTCAAAATCCTTTGGTTAGACGAAAACGTTGCCCTAGCAGTGGATCAAGTTGTAGGCAAAGGCACAAGTCCTTTGACTAAGTATTTTTTCTGGCCTCGCAATGATGCCTGGGAAGAGTTAAAAAAGGAATTAGAGTCCAAACACTGGATTACTGACCTAGATCGTGTCGAATTGCTGAATAAAGCCACAGAAGTGATTAACTACTGGCAAGAGGAAGGCAGAAGACGACCGATGGCAGAGGCTCAATTGAAGTTCCCTGAAGTTGCCTTCACTGGTAGCGCCTAAAGAGTGCAACATCCTGAGCGCTAATTAGCTTTAACAGTAGAAGCCTTTCGCTTACCCGATAGGGAGGCGATGAGATGAATACGAGTGAGTGACGCATTGACCAACGAGCAAAATTGAGCTAGAGCGAAATCAGCAATGTTGGTCCTTCGCGGGCTTCGTGCCGTAGGCATTGAGGAATGAACACTTCTTGGTTTTTTTACCAAATAGATATAATTTTCCCAAATAGGTGTAGTCCAATTAAATGCTGAAAAGCAGCCTATTAAAAAAGTGAAAATTATCTCCAAAAGTCCCTAGGGCATAGGGCTTTAAAGCTCGGTCAATGTCTTCATAGAAGAGTCGCCGAGAAGCCCACACTCACCCGTTCCCGTAGCGTCTCGCAGAGAAGGGGAGTGTGTGGAGTATGTCACTAAAATATGTTGAGATTAGCAGCGCCCCAGGCGCTGTTTTTAATCAATTTTCCCGCTTTTTCAGGTAAATATAAGTTATATTATATACAATAGAGTGACTGCATCTCACAAGACAAGCTAAATATGTTATTTTTATCTCGTCAAGCTGTAATCACACCTTTGGTAGGTTGTTTGTGTCTTTTGGGAGTTGGCTGGATTCAATTTCCTCAATTACAAAGTTTGTTAAGAAGCAAACAAGATATCTCTTTAGATGTTCTAGAAAGAGAAATTAATACCCAAAGGATTCGGCTGAATTTTCTCAAAAGTATGCCCAGTTTTGGTTATGATAATCTGATCGCCAATGGGGTTTATCTGAGTTATTTGCAATACTTTGGTGATGATGAGGCTCGTGAAAAGACAGGTTATGGCCTGAGTCCAGAATATTTTGAAATTGTTTTAGAACGTGATCCACGTTTTTTAGCAGCTTATTTGAGTCTTTCTACTGGTGCTTCTATTTACGCTGGAATGCCAGAACGCTCTATAGCAATCATGGATAAGGGTTTACAGTCTTTGTCTCCCTGGGTTCCTCAAAGGTCTTATTATGTGTGGCGTTATAAGGGAATTGATGAGTTATTATTTTTAGGCGATACGCAATCTGCTGAGAAATCTTTTGCTACGGCGGCAAAATGGGCTAGCAATTTTTCAGACCGAGAAAGTCAATCTGTCGCTGCGATGTCTCGGCAAACTTCTATATTTTTAAGTCAAAACCCCAACAGTAAAAACGCTCAAATATCTGCTTGGACAATGGTATTAAATAATCAATTTGACGAGAAGACGACTCAAAGAGCAATTCGTGAAATTGAGGCTTTGGGCGGAAAGGTCACTAGTACCCCAGAAGGTAACATGATTTCATTCCCTCCCTCAGATGAATGAACCCCACCCCCAGCCCCTCCCCGCCAGCGAGGAGGGGAGTCAAGAGTTTTATATATTTAGATAGCAGGTTAATCTTATTTATTGGTATAACGGCAAACTCATAGAATCCCCAACCCTAGAATTAGATATTAATGATCCGGGGTTACTTTATGGGGCTACGGTATTTACAACGGTGCGGATTTATGGTAATTGCCTCGATAGTAGTTTAACTCACTGGGTGGCACACTGCGATCGCCTACTTTTTTCACTACAATCTTTTGGTTGGCTAGAACCAAACTGGAATCTGGTGCGTCAAGGTGCAGAAATTCTGGCGGAAAGTTTCCCGATTCTGAGAATTACTCTGTTTGCTGATGGCCGAGAATGGATAACTGGGAGGTTATTACCACAGGATTTAAGAGAAAAACAACAACACGGCATTACCACATCTGTGGCATTATCAAACTTTTATCGTAGTCTTCCTTCTCATAAAACTGGCAATTATCTGAGTGCTTGGTTGGCGAAGACTCACGCCCAACAGTTAAATTCTCAGGAAGCAATTTTAATAGATGGTGCAGGCAATTGGCTAGAAACTACCACAGGGAACCTTTGGGGATGGCAGAATGGTAGTTGGTGGACACCACCATTAACAGGGGGAATTTTGCCGGGAATTGTGCGAAAGCACCTGATGAAAAATCTGCCAATGGTGCGTGAGTCACCTTGGAATGCCGAGTTAGTGCAGGGATTTGAAGCGATCGCCTACACTAATAGTGTGGTAGAAATTATCCCCATTCATACCGTTGGGCAGCCCACAGGGTCGCTACAATATAATCCTTACCATTCTAGTTTTTCACAAATAAGGAGGCTTTTCTAACATGACAGCCGTACCGTTATGTTATACCTTAAGATAAGTTAACATAATTCTTAATAATGCCCTCTCATATCAGAGAAGCTACGCTAACTCACAAAAAATACCGGAGGATACACCTCAGTGAATAAAAGATGGAGAAATGCGGGGCTGTATGCACTGCTTTTTATAGTTGTCATTGCTCTAGGAACAGCATTCTTTGACAAAAAACCTCCCACTAGAGAAACATGGCGATACAGTCAATTTATTCAAGAAGTTGACCAAGGCAGAGTAGATAGAGTCAATCTGAGTGCAGATCGCTCCATAGCCTATGTTACCTCCAGAGATGGTGACAAAAAGGTAGTTAATTTAGTCAACGACCCTGAATTAATCAATAATTTGTCTGACAAGGGCGTTGATATTTCTGTAGTCCCCCAAACTGACGAAGGATTTTGGTTTAAAGCACTGAGCAGTTTATTTTTCCCTGTATTGCTTCTGGTGGGCTTATTCTTCTTACTACGTCGCGCTCAAAGTGGTCCTGGTAACCAAGCAATGAACTTTGGAAAATCCAAAGCCAGAGTGCAAATGGAGCCACAAACACAGGTAACCTTTGGCGATGTCGCTGGTATTGACCAAGCCAAGCTGGAATTAAACGAAGTAGTAGACTTTCTGAAAAACGCCGACCGCTTTACCGCAGTTGGAGCCAAAATTCCTAAAGGTGTATTATTAGTTGGACCTCCTGGTACAGGTAAAACCCTCCTGGCTCGTGCTGTAGCTGGTGAAGCGGGTGTACCCTTCTTTTCCATCTCTGGTTCTGAGTTTGTAGAAATGTTCGTCGGTGTGGGTGCTTCCCGTGTCCGCGATTTGTTTGAACAAGCGAAAACCAACGCTCCTTGTATCGTATTTATCGATGAAATTGACGCTGTAGGTCGTCAACGGGGTGCTGGTTTAGGCGGTGGTAACGATGAACGGGAACAAACCCTCAACCAGTTACTAACCGAAATGGATGGTTTTGAAGGTAATACAGGCATTATTATTATTGCTGCTACCAACCGTCCTGATGTCTTAGATGCAGCTTTGTTGCGTCCTGGTCGTTTTGACCGTCAGGTAGTTGTAGACCGTCCCGACTATGCTGGACGTAGCGAAATTCTCAAAGTTCACGCTCGTGGTAAGACCTTAGCCAAGGATGTGGACTTGGATAAAATCGCGCGTCGGACTCCTGGGTTTACCGGTGCAGATTTATCCAACTTGCTCAACGAAGCGGCAATTTTGGCAGCACGACGCAACTTGACCGAAATTTCAATGGATGAAATCAATGATGCCATTGATCGGGTGTTAGCTGGCCCTGAGAAGAAAGACCGGGTAATGAGCGAGAAGCGCAAAACCCTAGTAGCATATCACGAAGCTGGTCACGCCTTAGTTGGTGCTTTGATGCCTGACTATGACCCAGTACAAAAAATCAGCATTATTCCTCGCGGTCGTGCTGGTGGTTTAACTTGGTTTACTCCCAGTGAAGACCGGATGGATACAGGTTTGTATAGCCGTGCTTATCTGGAAAATCAAATGGCTGTAGCTTTAGGCGGTCGTTTAGCTGAAGAATTAATCTTTGGTGATGAAGAAGTTACCACTGGTGCTTCTAATGACTTGCAACAAGTAGCCCGTGTGGCGCGTCAGATGATTACTCGTTTTGGAATGAGCGATCGCTTGGGACCAGTCGCTCTGGGTCGTCAGCAAGGTAATATGTTCTTAGGCAGAGATATCATGTCAGAGCGTGATTTCTCCGAAGAAACTGCTGCTGCTATTGATGAAGAAGTGCGTAAACTGGTGGATGTAGCTTATATACGAGCTAAAGAAGTATTAGTTAACAACCGTCACATTCTTGATTTGATTGCGAAAATGCTGGTTGAAAAAGAAACTGTAGATTCCGATGAACTGCAAGAAATTTTGACCAATAACGATGTGAAAACTGCTGCTTTTGCTTAATTAACTTTGGTTGCAGTTTAACTAAAATGGGGTAGTTCTAGCGAGAATTACCCCATTTTTTTTATTTCACGCAGAGGCGCAGAGGCGCAGAGAGTAAAATGAGTTTTTGTTCGTATATCTAGGGTTATGGAGATGGTTTTTTGCTCACTAACGTGCCAGCTAAGATATCGTGTAGAGAACGGTTATATTTTTTAGATAGAAGAAATATCACATCAATTAAGCCAGAGAAAAACAACATTACTCTGAAGTCATCACTAAGAAAAATAGAGAACATAAAATATAACACATCAAAACTCAAGAAGATCAACACCATGAAGAATGCTTTAAGTGAAAACCTCGAAGTAGCTTGCCAAAAGGAAATTCTCTTTCCTTTTAAATCAGTCACAACTATTTGGCCAACCATTTTCCCCAAAGTGGCTTGTTTGACAGAACTCTCCAATAAAGCGAAGTAGAGCCAAGTAGGGATGATCCATCCAATGAACAATACCCATATGTTATTTAATGCTGCTCCTATTATGAACGGAATAATACCAATCAAAACAGTAATTAATATATCAATAAAATGTGCTAATGTTCGCCTTTTAAATACTGCATAAGGAGAGGAATTTCCTCCTTGATTAACTGCTGGAGATTCCGATGCTATTGTTTGACTAATTTGGTTATAATAATTGGCAGATTGATTATTTCCAGTATTTTGCTTCTCCTTCGGTAAACCAGTCTCAAATCCTGCTAATTCCTGCAATATTTCCTGAGTGTCTTGAGGTCGATTCCCTGGAAAGGGAGCCATGAGATAATCAATAAACTCAACTAATTTGTCGGAAATACCAGCCGCATGATCTCGCCAAATTAACTCCCCATTGCGGGAGTCTTCAGAAAAACTATCAGGAGATTTACCTGTTAGTAAATAAACAAAAGTTCGTCCCAAAGCAAAAAAATCAGATTGCGGTACAGCTTTCCCATTCATTTGTTCTCGTGGCGTATAACCTGCGGAAATAATTCCTGTAACTTGCTGTCCTGCTACTTTATTAATGAAGGTTTGCGTTACTTCCCGCGCTGTGCCAAAATCAATTAATACCAACTGCCCATTTGGGCGTATCATGATATTAGGCGGTTTAATATCACGATGGAAATACTGTTGTTGATGAACTTTGTGCAAAATTTCTGCTAACTGTTTCAACCATCGCACTGCTGCACGTTCACTGATGGGTTGATAGTGACGCTGGGTGAGATATTCTTCTAAATTCATCCCCTCAATTTTTTCCATCACCAGACAGTGAAGGGGTTCTTGATTTCTCGATAAATAAGTAAAGTAACCGCCGTCTGAATCAACTTTAGGAATACCAGGATGCTGTAATATACTCAAAACTTCTGCTTCTTTTTGAAACAGTTCTACAGCTTTGGGATGGGTATTAAACAGAACTTTCAGGACTTTTGCTGTCCCCGAATCATCTACCTCATAGGTGTTAGCAAAACCACCCCCACCCAGTGTGCGAATGACTCGATAACACCCTTCTAAAAGCAACTCAGAGCCACAAGATTGGCAAAATAGAGGTTGTCTTGTGTTTTGCGGCTGTGGACACTGAGGATTAATGCAGTAGCTCATGACTACCTAGAGGATACCCCTATTACTGTTGTCATGCTAAATATACCATTGCATTCAAGCAAGTAGGTATCTGAGAAAAAATCATCTTTCTCCCCTCCTCGCTTGCACCGGAGGGGCTGGGGGTGGGGTTATGCGACAACGGCGGGAGTTGTGACTTTTTCCGGTCTTTGGTGGGGAGGACGCATTTCTAAGCCCAGTAAATTCAGCATTTCTTTGTCAGCGTCATAATCAGGACAGGGAGTGGTGACTGTGAGCATTTGATTATCATCGCTCGAAAAGATGGAATTAGCTCCAGCCATAAAGCACAAGGCTTGTTCCACTTGAGACAATCTCGCCCTACCAGCACTCAGACGCACGTCAGAATTTGGCATGATTATTCTGGCTGTGGCGATCATGCGTACTACATCCCAAATGGGTACATCTGGTTGATTTTCTAAAGGTGTACCGGGGACTTGAGAAAGAATATTGATGGGGACTGACTCTGGATGAGGTTGTAAATTTGATAGAGTTTCTAACATCCCCACACGATCTTCGACACTTTCACCTAAACCGAGAATACCGCCAGAACATACGGTGACATTTGTCTGTCGGACATTATCAATTGTATTCAGGCGATCGCCATAAGTTCTCGTGGTAATAATCGTATTATAATATTCCTCAGAAGTATCCAAATTATGATTATAAGCATATAGTCCAGCCGCTTCTAAGCGTTTTGCCTGATTTGTGGTCAGCATTCCCAGAGTACAGCAGACTTCTAAACCCATATCGGTGACTTCTTTGACCATTTCCAGGACTGTCTCAAATTGCGAATTATCCCGCACTTCCCGCCAAGCTGCACCCATGCAAACGCGACTAACACCTGTTGCTTTGGCTTTTTGGGCAATATTCAGGACTGTTTCCTTCTCTAACAGTGCTTGGGGCTTGACTTCAGTTTGATAACGGGAAGACTGGGCGCAGTAGCCACAATCTTCAGGACAAGCACCTGTTTTAATGGAGATTAGCTTACAAACTTGTATTTTCGTTGAATCATGATATTGGCGATGCACGCTAGCAGCTTGATAAATCAGCTCTAGGAATGGCGTGTTGTATATCGCTTGAATCTCTGCCTTTTGCCAATTGTAGCGTATTCCCACCGACATCACTATCCTTCTTATAAACTGGATTGATCAAGAGCCATTTTCTTGGCTCCTTTAAAATACAGCGTTGGGATTAAAGAATCTCAATTTTATTGCTGTAGATATTAGAAATCAGCTTACCAAGATTTTGGTGATCTGGCAGATTGATTGTAAAAATTATTACTTTTATGAAATCAGAACTACCATTAATCACGAGCGATCGCCTGACCTTAAGAATTGCGATTAAAAAGGATATACCACAACTAATTAAATATTTCCAGGACAATAGAGATTATTTTACCCCATTTTATCCAATTTTATTTGATCATTTGTTTACAGAAGAGTATTGGCAATATCAAATTGAAAATAATGTCTTGGAGTTCATCCATGACCAATCATTAAAGCTGTTCATTTTTCCGCAAAAAAAATCCACAAAAGTGATTGGAACGATAAATTTTAGTAACTTTATCCGAGGCGCAGCGCATTTTTGCTATGTGGGATATAGTCTGGCGGAATCTGAGCAAGGTAAAGGCTATATGACAGAAGCCTTAAAAGTGGCGACTGAATATGTATTTGAAGAATTAAATTTTCATCGGATCATGGCTAATTATATGCCGCATAATCGGCGCAGTGGTAATGTTTTAAAAAGGCTCGGTTTTGTGGTGGAAGGATACGCTAGGGATTATTTATTAATTAATGGTAAATGGGAAGATCATATTCTCACAAGTTTAGTCAATCCTCATTGGAAACCAGAGGAGTGAGAAGAAGCAGGGGAGCACCGGAGCACCGGAGCAGGGGAGCACCGGAGCAGGGGGAGTTAACAACCTTCCTTTTCTCCCTTGCTTTTTTAGACTCAATCGGGTCTCAAGTCGTGAGATAATTCGATAATTCCTCTAGATCCGTCCATTCGTACACGTTGTCCATCTTGTAATATCCAAGTAGCATTGTGAACATCCATGATAGCGGGAATTCCGTACTCACGAGCGACGATTGCACCGTGAGAAAGTCGTCCCCCAGCCTCAGCAATTAAGCCCCCAGCCCTGACTAATAAAGGGGCCCAGCCGGAATCTGTGTAAGGTACTACCAAAATTGTCTCCCGGTTGATTTCTGGTAAATCTTGTAAATTTCTTACTATCTTGATTCGTCCTTCGGCTTGACCGTGACTGGCGGGAATACCCTGTAATACTTGGTCTGAGTAAAGAGAGGAGGGGGGTAGGGGATGGGGTGGTGTATGACCGTAAACTAAAAGGGGGATTTGATTGAACTGACTATCTTGATGGAATTGCGATCGCCTCAATTCTACTATCTCAGATAAATCTTTTCTCAGTTCTAAATCATCCCCAGCGACTAAACGCCGCACTTCATCTAATTCTAGAAAAAAGATATCCCCAGTTTGCTGAATTAAGCCGGATTTTAACCAAATTTTCTCTAAAGCGACAAATCTCCAGCGCAATTCAGCCAATAGCCGAGAATACAATTCGGTAACTCGTCCTTTAATATCTACTCGTCGCTGTACTACTCCTCGTTTGCGCTTGGCTGATAAAACCCGATTAATGGAATCTCCACCATCTGTCTCTGGTGGATTTTGCAATAACTGGACAAATAACTGCTTGATGGGTTGGGGGTTTTCCTTCCAGGTAGGAACAGCAATATTTGTCCCCACATCACTTAAATAACCGTAATCTTCCAGCAGTTCGCTAAATTCATCGAGAATTTGCTCACCCTCTGGGGTTTGTGCTAATTGCTCAAATACTAGATCCGGTTCACACTCAGGTAATATTTTTTTCGCATCTGCGGCTAAAGCAGTGAGCGATCGCAATGCTGCTACTTCTGGAGCTATACTGTTATCAATTTCCCCATCTTTGACGCGAAAAACTGCCTGTCTCAAGGCTGCACTCAAGGGTGCTAAAATGCTGTAATAAGTGCCACTGCGGAGCAATTCCAGAATAAAATCTATTCTTTCTAATAACTGGGGTGCGCGCAGTTCTTCTATAGATTCATGTGCTAATTGTGACATTCCGGGAATAAACTTTCGACTATAGTCCCGTTTAAAATCCTTTTCTAAGCTGAGTTCTTGCTTCAGCAGCCGCATTAATCCTGGTAAATTCGCCAAAGTGGTCTTTAACTGCGGTTTGCTCATCTTCGCGCCTCTGGTTAAAAATTCCAGACTTTCCGGTGGTAAACCCATCCGCAGAAAAATCTGTCCTAAGAGGGATGCATTAAAATAAGCTCTAGAATAATGCAGTGTGGCAGTTTCGCTAAAATCTAAACCCAAGGCGCGATCGCCTAAAACCAAAGTAAAGAAATCTCCCCACACGCCACAAGTCAAGGGGCGATTAATCGACCAGGTTAAGGGTTGAATCACGCCAGGTATGACTTCGGCGGCGATTTTCCTTGTCCAGATGGGTAATAAAGTTGTAATGGGTCGAGATTGCAAAACCCAGAGATTTTGACTGTCATAAGTCCACTCAATATCTTGGGGTAGACCGTGATACTGTTTTTCTAGTCGCCGGACTAAGTATACTACTTGTTTAATTAATGCTTGTGGTACTTGCCCGCTTCCTTCTACTTGCACAGAGGAAATATTCTCTGTTTCTACCACAAAAGCCCGATATTGTTCTGGCGTAACTTTGCCGGAAACAACTTGATTAGCGCTACCTGGTAATGCTTCAATGACAATGGCATCCCCTTGTTGGGTAATGGGATCACGACTGAAAGCTACGCCAGAATAAACGCTCTGTATTTGTTGTTGTACCAGCACAGCCATTGCAGTATCTGGTAAACCGCGATCGCGACGATATTGGACAGCCGAAGGATGATTGTAAGAAGCTTGAACTTGAGCGATCGCCCCTTGTAATTCCTGTTTGCTGGTAACATTTAAAACTGTTGTGTACTGTCCAGCCGCCGAAGCTTGTTCGGAGTCTTCCCCAATAGCCGAGGAACGCACCACTAAAGGAGATAAATCCGAAGGCTCAAGCATAGCAATTAAGCCTTGAGGATCATCCTCCGGGGACATTACCCATCCTTTCGGCACTGGATAGCCCCAGCGCTTAATTTGAGATAATGTAGCTGCTTTTTCTCCAAACACCGTAGCATCTAACTCGTCATCTAAAGTCAGAATCCGGCGATTACCGCGTAAATAAGTAAAAGCTGCTTGTGAGTCTGTATCAGCTTCTTCTGGGGGTAAATTCAAATCATCGGGAATTTTTGTGTAAATCCACCCCAAAACTCCAGCTAAGACAATAGCTGCCATGATTTTGGGCAAATTGTCAACATTTAGGAGGATCACAAACAAGGGAAACACGAATAAAACTCCGAATTTTACCAGTAGCTTAGATTGCAGAAGTGTAAAACTGATAATTGCCAATAAACTTGTGAATATTGCCACAAGGGGGTCATGGACGATAAATCCCCAAACCACGTTAGTTGTACCAGCCCCTCTGCCTACACCATATCTACCTAATACTAAGGCAATCAGGGCGATTAATTCCCAAACCGATCCTTCGGGAAAAAACACACGCGACAACAATACTGCCGCAATTCCTTTAATCGCTTCTGACAAAACCGCCAGAATACCTACCCATGTGCCGCCATGATAAAAAGCGGCTGAAACACTGATGTTTTTTGTGCCAATTTGTGATAATTGCCTGCCTTTGAGGGCGTAGGTAATCCAACCAATAATTGGTAACGCCCCCAAGACGGGACAGGCTATTAAAATAATTAAGGCTCCCCAAAGTTCAATCATTGTGAATTTTAGATTTTAGATTTATTTTCCCTCTAAAACCTGAAATCTCACATTCTCAAGTTCTCAAATTTTTGGATGGTGGTTGATGGACACTTGGCTGCGGTAGGAACCGTTGTTGCAAGTGTCCCTGACTGTTGCTAATTACTTAGTTTAGGGCATAGGCAGCTTGCAACGCCCAAAGAATCAAGGCAGCAATCGATCCCAATAGCAGCACAGTAGAGATGGTAACAACTTTGGGGGAATCTGCACCCTTAAATTTCATAATTCCGCGATTTAAATCGGACATAGCTTGTAAACCTCCTTTGTTACAGTGCTAATTTGTCCGTTTTGATTGTAGTCTTTCTATTTGCTGATCAAGCTAAATTACAGATAATATTTTGTTTAAGCTTTGCAACGTCATATTTTTTAACGCAAAGTTACGCGGAGGTTCACGCGGAGGTTCGCAGAGGTTTTTTACAGTTTGAGGGGAGGGGGTTTATAGGTGAAGTTAGCAATAATCTTGATTTTAGCGGTTGTGGGGTTATTTGTGCTGGTTGAGGTGGGTTTGCGATCGCTTTTTGGTTTTGGTCATCCTCTGATTTATCTTGCTGATCCGCATATTGGTTATTTGTTAGCCCCAAATCAACGCACTCGCCGTTTTGGTAATCGCATTGAAGTTAATCAGTATTCTATGCGAAGCCCACCTATGGAAAAGATACCCGCACTTTCTACTCTCCGGGTGCTAATTATTGGCGATTCTATTGCTAATGGTGGTTGGTGGACAGACCAGGATAATACAATATCTAGCCTGATTACTCGTTCTTTACAAGAAAAAAATATTAGTAATTTCCAGGATGTGGAAGTATTAAATGCTTCGGCTAATTCTTGGAGTCCCAGGAATGAATTAGCATATTTACAACGATTTGGCAACTTTAACGCGCAAATTGTCGTGTTATTAATTAATACTGATGATTTATTTGGGACTGCACCGACTTCTTTACCTGTGGGACGCGATCGCAATTACCCAGACAAGAAACCTCCCCTCGCATTGGTGGAAGTATGGCAACGGTATATTATTAAACCCAAGCCTATCCCGGAAATGCCAGATGTGCAGAAGGAAACGGGGGATATAGTGGGGATTAATTTAGAAGCCATTCGCCAAATTCAAGCATTCACTCGTGAAAACAAGAGCCAATTTTTGCTGCTGATGACTCCCTTATTACGAGAAATTGGTGAACCCGGCCCCCGTGACTACGAAATTACCACCCGTCAAAGAGTGATTGACTTTACGCAAGGGCAGCAAATTACGTATATAGATTTGTTACCATTACTTAACGCATATCCAGATGCAAAAGCCTTGTATCAAGATCATATCCACTTCAATTTGCAAGGTAATCAGTTTATCAGTCAAATTATAGAGCGATCGCTTTTACAGCACCTCACCCCCAACCCCTCTCCTTAGTAAGGAGAGGGGAGACTTTAATAAATCAGTCAACAGTGAACAGTGAACAGTGAACACGCCGATTTAGTCAGGGATTTCGACCCTATTATGTCTCTTGACTGATAACTGATAACTGATAACTGTTACAGCGCATCAATACACTGCTTAATTTTTTGCAATTGTGGCTGAGATTCAATGGCTTTGGCTAAATCGTGAGCATTGTGGTAGTAAGACAGCGCTAACTTTTTGCGTTTAGTCTTAGCGTAAAAGTTACCCATATTCAGGAGCGTGGAAATTTCCCCCAGACAATCACCAATTTCTTGATAAATAGCGATCGCTTGCTCATAATATTTCATAGCCTGACGGTTATTCGCTAAGATACCGTAGGTAAAACCAATGTTCTGTAGGGTTGTCCCTTCACCTGCGCGATCCTTGATCGCCCGACGGGTCAACAAAACTTGATAGTAAAGTAACAGAGCTTTTTTAGGTTCTCCCAAATCACCATAGACAGAAGCAATATTATTTAAGGTACTAGCTTCGCCCATCACATTCTTAACAGCGCGTTGAATGGGGAGCGCTGCTTGCAGAAATTCTAAAGCTCGCTCATACTGTCCTAAAGTGCTGTAAGCATAACCAATACCATTGAGGGTAGTGGCTTCACCAGAAAAATCTCCTAGTGTTCGACGCATGGACAAAACTTGGTATTGTATCAACAGCGATCGCTTTGGTTGCCCCAATTTGGTGTAAATTAGTGCTACATCATTGAGAGTAGAAACTTCGCCGGGAATATCTTGCAAATCTCGAAAGATTCCTAATGCTTGAGCAAAATACTCCAGCGATCGCGACAAACGTCCCAAACGGCTGTAAGTAGAACCGAGATTGCTTAATGCGATCGCCTCAGCTCGTCTGTTACCCAGTTCCGTAGCTACCAAACGTGCTTGCTGAAAACACTCCAATGCTTGTAGAGGTTGGCAACAACTCAGGTGAGCTAAACCAATATCATTTAATGTATGGCCTTCTCTGGCTCGGTCTGGAATTGATCTGGCTAACTGTAAATTCTCACTGGCAAAATTGAGATATTCTTGAAACTGACCCTGTTTGTAGTAGCGGCTAGCTTCGTTACGGCGTTGTTCCCACTCTTGGACTTGATTAAAAGCTTGCGTCATCTGACCCCGGTTACACTCTGCGATGAATTGGCAAGTGATCTTAGGGAATGTACCCTTTGGAGGATTCCCAACTTTGAGTTAATTGTTATATTCTACCGTGAGAGATAAAAAGTAAATAGATTTTCCATAAAAAAATATATCTATAGATAGTTGACTGGGGAATGGGCAGAAGAGGCAGGGGTGCAGGGAGCAGGGAGCAGGGGGGAGAAGACGGTAACTTCCCAATGACTAATGACTAATGACTAATGACCAATGACTAATGACCAATGACCAATGACCAATGACTAATGACTAATGACTAATGACGAATCCAGAGAGCCAACCCACCCCCACGACCACGAGCTGCAATAAAATCTGGTGTCACTAAAAAGAAAGCAAAAAAAGGTAATTTAGCGATAGACTGCTCATAAAAATCCTCAGATTGAGCTTGACCAGAGCGAATCTGCTTGTTGTAGACCATACGACCGAACAGGCTAAAAACCAAATAATTAAAGTCAAACGCCAATAAATTTTTCTTACCTAAATATTTGGCTGGTCCAGTCAGATGCAATAACAACGGTCCTAATTGTACCTGATTACCAATTTCCCCCTTGGTTGAATCTGGCTGTGAACTAAAAGAAATCTGGACGGCGACAAATTTCGGGACATACAAACCCTTCCCTAAAATAATTCCACCTCGTTTGCGAGCTTTTTTAGTCCCAGTAGCAAAGCAAAGTTGCCATTTACCCAGCAGCGATGCAAAGGGATAAGTTAGCCGTTCTTGTTTAGCAGCTGTTTCGGCTTGTAATAAGGCATTAACAACTGTTTGAGCAGTGGGACGTGCGCCCCCTTGTCCGCGATATGCAGCCACTGCTTGAGATAAGGTGGATGTGAAATCAGCCATTTATTTGAGTATATTTCTATTAAGAATTTTTTAAAATAGCTTGCAATTATAGCACAATGGAGTAACAAGTTTTCCTTAAAATCCCGGTTGCTGGCAACTCAAAAAATTGTCTTTGGTGTGGTTTGGGTAGAGTGCAAAACTGATATCTCAACTTGCTGACCTGTAGACATTGCGAGGTGACAACATGGATGCTAACAAAATCCTGAATCTTTATGCAGCAGGAGAACGCACATTTAATCGAGCCAATTTACATCAAATAAATCTTTGTGCTGCTAACTTGAGTGGTGTTAATTTTACTGAAGCTGACTTGAGTGGTGCTAACCTGACTCAAGCGAATTTGAGTGAATGTAACTTGAGTCGAGCAAATCTGACTGATGCTGATTTGAGTGGAGCAAATTTAAACGGTGCAAACTTGAGTGAAGTCAACTTAATTGGCGCTGAACTAATTAGAGTCAACCTACAGGAGTCTAACTTAAGTCGTGCAGATTTGCGGAGTGCAAATTTAGAAATTGCCAACCTGCTAGGTGCAAACCTCAGTGAAGCGGAAATGAGTGGGGCGAATTTAAGAAACGCTAATCTTAGGAGGGCTAATTTAATTGGTTGCAATATTAATGAAGCAGAACTCGATGGTGCAGACTTAACAGGAGCAATCATCAATGAGTTAGAGAAAGCTGAAGAAATATTGCATATAGGAATATCTCATAAATGGGTAACTTGGGCTGGTAGTTATTCCTATTCTTAGCAGTGCGGAATTTATCGAAGAACCTCACCCCCAACCCCTCTGGTTGCTAAGGAGAGGGGAGAATTTCAGAAACCCCAACCCCTTTCCTTGCTTTCGCGTAGCGTCTCCCTTTGGGAGAAGGAGAGGGGAGAATTTCAGATAAGTTCCAGAAGGGGCGAGATAAAAAACCAGATTTGCAATGCTAGAAATTCTAATAAACTAAAGGTGCTATGCCGCGCATCTGGCGCAAAGAATTTATACACTGTGGACAGTCACAGTTAAATAAGTCAACGGCCATATCACTTTCTTCGATATTAAACGCTAGCAAGCTATCTTGATTTTCACCAGCAAGCTCGTTTGCAGGTTCATATTCAGGGATTTGGGCTAATACGGAAGCTCTAGCACACACGGGACGCAATATATGGTAATTCTGTACACAGGTTAGTTTATCTGTGTTTTCTGTTTCTGGGTTAGCCGCCTGTGCTTGGTTAGCCATTGCTCCCATAGAAAGAATAGAACTAACTAACATGGGAGTCGAAAGCAAACTGAGTATAGTTTTTTTGTTCATGAGGTTTCCTTTTTAAACAATCCTGACTGCTTAGATTATCTGATCAAATCTTTCGATTCAAGCAAATGTCGATCAGGAATGCCAGCGAGTTGTACCATCTGATTGATCGATTAAAGTAGTGCCTAGTTCCTGCAATTGATCACGAATGCGATCGCTTGCGGCGAAATTCTCAGCTTTACCCGTTTTTGGGCGTTGCTGATTTGAAGTATGAACAGGATTTGTGATGATGTCAAAACCCCTGTAGAGACGTTCCATGGAACGTCCCTACATTTAAATTCATATTTGGTTTCAGCAACGCCCGTTTTTGTCACTGCTGAGAGCTTGGGATTAATTTACTTAAGACTCATAGTCCAGAATATTTATTGGTATATTTCCGAACAATATATTTAATTTTAATTTCTCATTTATTCCTGAATGTAGAGACAAGAATTTTCCCATCTCTACATCTACAGCACAAGCTACATAGATTTAGCTCTATGACAACTATTTAATGAAAGTTAGCATTGTGGCGGATCAAATTCATAAATTCTTCGCGCGTTCTGGAATCTTCTGCAAAAACTCCACGCATAGCACTACTAACAGTCCAAGAACCTGGTTTTTGCACACCGCGCATGACCATACACATATGGGTAGCTTCCACAACGACTGCTACACCTTGGGGTTTGAGTAAACCTTGCAATGCGTCAGCAATTTGGGTGGTGAGACGTTCTTGTACTTGTAAACGTCGTCCATACATTTCACAAATGCGGGCGATTTTAGATAAACCGATGACTTTGCCGTTGGGAATGTAGGCGACATGAGCGCGGCCAATAATGGGCAGGATATGATGCTCACAGGAACTGAAAATATCGATGTCCCGAACCAACACCATTTCATTGGCATCTTCTGTAAAAACTGCTCCGTTTAACAGTTCATCCAAAGAATCAGTGTATCCCTTTGTGAGAAACTGCAAGGCTTTCATCACCCTTTTGGGAGTGTCTTTGAGTCCTTCGCGGTCTGGATCTTCTCCTAATCCAATCAACAAAGTCCGCACAGCCTGCATCATTTCTGCTTCTGTTACTTTTGGCTGCTTTTGAGCAGTTAAAGACGATATTACCTGATCGGCAGAAGTTAGATCGGGACGAATCGATAAAGTCATTTTTTGAGTTTTGTAGGAATGTTTTGCTGAATTAGTCAGTTGTGAGATTTCGGTGGGCATTGACCATTGACTACCCCTGACTAATGAATGAGTGTAACATAACTTTACACGCTCTCATCATACCAAACATTTATGCAAATGAGAGTGAATTTCATTGGTTTTCAAGTTTCTGCCAATAAAAACTAGCTGATTTTTTGGTTGAGAATACCAGTCATCGGCGTGTAAATTATAACGCTGTCCACTAAGTTGGAAGATATGACGCAGATCACTGTCATTAAACCAAAGTATGCCTTTAGCTCGAAATACTCCGGCTGGCATTTGTTCTGTGAGGAAAGCTTCAAACTTGTGAACATCAAAAGGGCGATCGCTTTGGAAGGAAATAGAGATAAAGCCATCATTATCTAAGTGATCAGAGTGATGGTGATGATGTTCGTGATCATGGTGATCATGTTCATGATGATGCTCTTGGTGAGCATCTTGTTCCGCAATAGATATATACTGTGATTGGGGTGTTAGCTGTGTATCCAAAATCAATGCTAAAGGCACTTCCCCATATTGGGTAGGCAGAATCTTCGCCCCCGCTTTCACCTCATGGATGTAACTTTCGACTTCTTTAACTTTTTCTGGAGTAGCAAGATCAACTTTATTCAGAAGAATAATATCGCCATAAGTGATTTGTTTTAAAGCCGATTCACTCTGAAAATGTTCAGCATCAAAAGCGTCTACATCTACCAAAGTAATAATAGAATCGAGATTAGTTAAATCTCTGAGTTCCGTGCCTAAAAAGGTAAGAATAATCGGTAGAGGGTCAGCTACACCAGTAGTTTCAATTACCAGATAATCAATGCGTTCTTCTCTTTCTAGTATGCGATAAACAGCATCAACTAAGCCATCATTGATAGTACAACAAATACAACCATTGCTGAGTTCCATCATGTCTTGATCTACCGAAACCAGCAATTGGCTATCAATGTTAATATCGCCAAACTCATTGACTAAGACAGCAACCTTTAAATTTTCTTTATTTTTGAGTATTTGATTGAGAAGAGTAGTTTTACCACTTCCTAAAAACCCAGTAATTAGAGTCACCGGCATTCCCCGTTTAGGAATCTCCGGTGTGACGTTGGTTGCGGATGGTGTGAGAGTAGTCATATTACTTCTGATTGGATAACAGAACTAACCATAGCCATAAAATAATGAGAATCGTTATCATGATAGCGCAAAAAAAACCCATTGCTGAATTTAAATTTTTTTAACTCTCTTCCTCTCTGCGCCTCTGCGCCTCTGCGTGACACTAATTTCTTACAAATCTGCATCCTTAAGCGATCGCCTAGCCAATTTAGTGTAAGTTTTAACAGTATCCACAGGCATTTCCAAATCCTCAGCTATCAGCTTCAAAGACTCGCCCATTTCGCGCCGTGCCAAAATTGTAGCCCAGGTTGCCGCTATTTTATCAGTGCGATCGCCCCCAGAGCGTTTGCGTTGAGCCGTAAAAATAGCAGTTAACTCCTCAATGCGTTCTCCCAGGAGATTTGTAAGTAACTGCGTCGGACTGCTGGCTTCTGGTTCCACCCAACTTAGAGAAGTTTGTCCTAAACCAAAAGTCGTTTTATGTCCGGTTCCACAATAGGGAGCGAGTTTAACCAAAGCATAAAACAACTGGGTAAACTCAGTATTAGCCAAAGCAGCTTTACTTAACCCGCAGGAAATCGCCCCAGTAAAACCGGTCACTGATCCCCGTTTACCAGCAGCCACCTTCACAGATTCCAAGCGGTGTTGATGAATAATCACATTTTCGTCAATCCAATCGAGAAAATCAGCTTGTGATATGGGGATTTGGGAAAAATCATTCCAGCGCCGCAGGTAGCTATGAAAGAGATTCACAGGTACAGGGAGGGGGAAATGATGACCTTTGCGGCGAAAGCTGGTAGGTGAGATAAAGCTGAGATTGACCTGAGAGTATTTTGCTGGTGGTTGTAATAGTTGGGCGTAGGTGGTGGGTGGATGAGCGATTCTCACCTGTTTTATCTGTAGAGTAGCACCTCTTAAATTGAGGGTTTGTGGCAATTGGGTTAACCATAGTTGGAGAAACTCAGCCACCTTTGCAGATAAAGCGTTGACTTGCCAGTGTAAAATTTGGTTTGCTTCTAGTTGTAATTGTTTACCCGTGGGAAGTAGTTGACTTTCTAAAGCTGAGATATTGAAGGGTTTTTCTGACTCACCATCATGGAGATAGGCCGAAAGGTCTGGGTCAAGTTGTCGCACTTGGTCAAGAAACCAAGCATGGAGGGCGATGGTGTATTGGGAGTAGAGGGAACTGGTGGTAAGTGCTTCGAGGTCAAATTCTAATCCCACCAATTCGGTGTTATCTGCCCATGTGGGAAGTGTTGCGGTAGGTGATGATTTGGGCTTTTGTTGACGATTGGTAGGTTTAGCTGTTCTGACCATTACCGAGTTCTATGCAAGTGTTGTTGAGTATTTTACTCTGTTTCCGTCCCCTTGCGGGGAGTATATAAGCGGAAAGCTAAGGAAATGGTGAGCTAAATGCTCACCATTGTTTTTACCTTATTATTAAATCTTCTCTTTAGCTCACCATTGTTTTTACCTTATTATTAAATCTTCTCTCAAGATTAACGCTGGATAAGTAACTCTAGTTTGCTCATTGCAGTACCACAGATTGCGGTATAGCCAGACCCAAGGCAAATGCCCTTCAGGTGCGGAGATGTCGTAAATTAAATCACCTTCACCAATATAATTGCCAAAGTATCCCTTTGTGTACCACCCAACTAATTTGCAATACTTCTCCCAAGTCCCATTGCGGTAAGTGCGTGTTCCTCCCACTTCCAGATATTTTTTCTTCTGAGCAGAAAAGCCGAAGCGTCCTTGCTTTGGGAGCAACGCGATTTTGTGAAGTTGGGTCAAAAAGTAGCGATCGCTAATCATCTTTTTTCAGTACAAAGTAATTTTATTTACAATATATAAACGTATTTACACGATAAATTATCTTGATGAGATATCTCAAAAAGATTGCTAGTAAATCATTTGACGATTATTTCCAAAATTTTCTGTAATATCTCTTGAATGTTTGGTATCAATTACAGCAGAAAATAAATTAAAGGAAGAATTAAAGTATAAAATTTATTACCCAGTTGGGGATTTGATCAAAGAATTAAAAATAGAATCACAAAAATTATCCCAAGTTTTAGCTATCCATTGACAACGCAGATGTAACATAATTTCTGCATTATTTTGTAACCAAAACTTACTGTTTCCTTTCATGCGTAAATTAACAACTTGACGAATTAAACTTTCAACTGCGCCACTACCAAGAGGAAGCTTTTGAGATGCCACCTCGTTATATTTTAACAGCCTCCTTCTATAGGCTTTTAAAATATAATTTCGCTCTCGCACTAAAATTTTACAGCGTTCTCCAGTCGCGCCAGAGATAAATTCACCCATGTTTCTCATTAAATCTAGCGTTTGCCCTTTCTTTAAAGCTTTTCGAGCTTTTTTAAACCATAATTGACTTTCATTATCTGTACTAAAAGCAGCATCAGCAAAATCTTTTAAATGTGATACAGCGTGATACAAATCTAATAATTGATAAGTTTCGGATGGACATTTTAGCTTTTTTAATAACGGGGGAATGTGTATCCATATCCACTCTGCACCATCGGCAATCAATAACACCTGTTTAGCTTGGCTTATCCCCAAATTTACTAAGTACATTTCTAAAATTTTCAGAAACTCTTTATAACCGGAATATGTGCCATCATTAGTAATAGGTATTGCTGATGTTCTAATTTTTTTACCTTGTTCATTTACGACATAAATTGTTAGTAACTTTGGCTCCATCCATTCACCGACAAAGCCATGACGGTTTGTTTTGCTACTGGGTCTACCTTTTTTATTAAACCTAATTTTAGTTCTTCCACCATCTACAGCGATGACAACTCGTTGGTCTTTGAGAACATTACTATCAGATAAGTTATCCATCTCCAGATGTAATATTTTCGATTGGCGAAGATTAATACCAATTTTACCAAAAAGGTAAGTCAGACGTTCGA